>NZ_JAGWCT010000006.1:0-78647 GCF_020657815.1 Clostridioides sp. ZZV15-6597
CTTAAATTAATTAAACTCATTTTATTATTCTATAAATATAAAAATATATCTATCTAAATAGTAGTATCAATTCTTCTATGAAGTTCTTTTTCTAGCTTAGCAATTTCCATTATGTATTCTACTTTATCTGTTTTTGTATATCTTTTGTTTTCTTTTTTAACATTTTCCTCTTTAATATTTTCAGTGCTATTTAAAGCAGAATTTTTATGCTTATCAACTGAATCATTTGATATAACTATATGTTCTTCAGTAATAACATCTATAGACTCTTGTTTATCTTCATAAATTTCTTCTTCTTTACTCCTTTCATTTTCTTTAATTTCTTTTATCTTTTTATTATTCGCCTCAATTTTATCTTTACTAGCAGATAGCTGTTCTCCAAAAGACATATTAATCCTGCTTAATCCGCTACTTAATTTACCACTCTCAAATAAATCGAATTTGGTAGATGAATGACGAGTTTGACTACTCATCTCCATATTCTTAGTACGAATATCATCAGATAAACTAATTCTCATACTATTAGTTTTAGAAATATTTTTTATATCACGGTCAGACGACACTAAAGTCTCTGTGGTATAGTAAGTTAATCCTTTCGAATAATCGTATTTATCTTGAGAATTTTCTTGATTAATATCAGATTGTTTAGATTCTTTTTTAAGTGTTCCTTCTTTAATTAATTGATTTGCATATTCCTGTTTTTGATTTTTTAAATCATCAATTTGTTGTTGTAATACTTCAATTTTCATATCTTTTATCCTAGAATCCATATTTTTATCAGTTTTCAAATCTGTGATTAAACTTTCTAGCTTTTGTATTCGCTCATCAAATTTTTCTAACTTGTCATTACTTTTATTGCTATAATTACTCTGATTTACATGTGCACTCCTTGTATTAATAGATATAGACATTAGAACTACTCCCTACTCAAATATTCTAAACCCTAGAAACTTTATAAACTACATTTCTAGCTTGTGGTAATTTCCCATCTGGAACACCAACAGCAATACCAAATGGTACACAATATCCTTCTGGTATATTTAATAATTCTCTGTATTTTTTATTTGTATCAAACTTCATCGTTGTCGATTCTGATTCTTTTACATCATCTTTATCTAGAACACTCACAAGACCCACAATGTCACCTTGCTCAACAGGTGTAAATAGTCCCCTAACCATTCCTATTATGCAACTCCCAAGTCCTAAAGCTTGTGCAGCTGTTGTTATGTTTCCTGTAAGTATTCCCGCGTCATATGGAGCCCATGAACTCTCTTCGTCATAAGAAATAAATAAAACAGTTGGTGCACCATAAAATAATTTAAAATTTTTATTTATTTCAACGTTACTAACTTCATGAATTCTAGAAAAAGTATCATCACTAATCTCTTTTAAAAGTTTTTGGTCTTGTACAACAGTTATGTGCCATGGCTGTTTATTACACCCTGAAGGTGCTGCAAATGCACAATGTAATAATGTATCTAATTGTTCATCTGTAATTTGCTCTGTTGTAAATTTTCGTATACTTCTACGCCCTTGTATCAAATTTATTGTTTGATTGTCTTGTAAATTATTCATTATATCTATTCCCCCTTTTATGTATTTGTTATCTTAAATACCAAATCTTTAGAAACTTAATTTTATAATTAAGTTTCTTTATATTCTTATTATAATTATTTTTAGCTTACATGTGAAGCTTTTATAATATCAAAATATCAATATATCTACTCTACAAATAATCTTCAATAAAAAACTGGTATCACTCAACTATAGAAAATATCATTTTTCTACAGAACGATTAATACCAGTAAAGTTGATAAAATATACTATATTAATTTAAAGGACCCCAACCAGTTTTGGTATGAATCTCTGTTTTTACAGACGTAACTGTATCTGTATCAACATCCCATGACCTACCTGCAACAGAAATACCATTGTTACCTTTATACCATCTACCTTCATCATAATCATAAACTAAAGATGTGTACCAATTACCTCCAGTCTTATCATTTGCAAATACAACTACAGTAGCATCAGATTTAGTAGGATTATATGCATATGGTTGTATATATAATGTTGCCTTACTTAAATTATATTTCTTCTTAAATTCATCTGGAATTGTAGGCCAGCCTTTTTTATATTTATTATCTAGTAAATAATTTCTAAAAGCATCATTCCCTTTTGAAGACCCTGGTATTACAGAAGGGTCTACTGCAAAAGATGCAATTAAATCTTTCATACTTTGATGTACATCCCTAGCCATCTCAACACCATCTGGATGTTCTGTACAAGTAACATAAACTCTTGCAATACTTTCTTCTCCAGTTATTCCATCATAACCATCATCAAACTCTGCTGAATATGTTCCACCTGACTTACACTTTGGCTCTGTTTCAAAATACTTACCATCTGTATTCTTTAATACATCTTTTATAACCTCTTTTTTATCTTTACTAGGTTCCTCAGCTACAGCAATAACAATTTGAGTCTTTATATTTTCCCTATTAGAAAGACATGTTACTGCTTTACTTTTTTCTATATTTTTAAAAAGTGCTGGTAGTGCAACTATAACCAAAATTCCTATTATAGATATAACTACCAATAATTCAATTAGTGTAAAACCCTTTTTATTCATAATAATCATTCCCATTAAATAAAATTATAGTATTTACTTTAACATGCTATATAGCAACAAAGTGTCTACATAAAGCTCTTCCAACAAAAACTCCCAAAATACTTAATGTCAAGTTAAAAAATATGTTTAGTCCAAATAATATATAATTCCCGCTATCAAAAAACTTTACAGTTTCAAAGCTAAAAGTAGAAAATGTAGTTAGTCCTCCCATTAAACCAGTTGTCAAAAACAATTTCAAATTATTAGAAATAGAATTTGTTCTTATACTCATTTCCATCACAAAACCAATTAAAATTCCACCCATAATATTGACCACTAAAGTCCCAAATGGAAACTTAGTTCCTACAAACTTTAGAGATATTAAATATCTTAATATAGCTCCCAAAAATCCACCAATACCAACATATAATACTTGAATCACATGTAACACCTACCCCAAATAACTAAATCACTTCCATATTAAAATTCTATGTCTTCAACCTCTATTCCGTCAATTGCATCCTGTACTAATTTTTCTATATCAAGTGACAGCTCAGATTTTTCTATTTTCTCTAGTCTAGGCTTAGTGACAGGTTTTCTAGGAGAAAACACGCTACAGCAATCTTCTTCAGGTATTATAGATGTTTCAAAAGTCCCTATTTTCTTAGCTATATCAACTATGTCTGATTTATCCATAGCTATAAGTGGTCTAAATACTGGTAAATTTACAACAGCATTAGTGCAAGTAAGCCCTTGTATAGTTTGAGATGCAACTTGGCCAATACTTTCACCTGTAATCAAAGCATCACAATGTCTTTTTTCAGAAAGTCTTTGTGCTATTCTCATCATAAATCTTCTTGAAAGAATAGTAGCTTCTTCTTCATTACAATTCTCACCAATTGCTTTTTGTATCTCTAGTATATTTACTTTATGAAGTCTTACTCTACCACAATATTTAGCTAATATCTTAGCTAAATCTTTAACTTTTTCTTGTGACCTTTCACTTGTGAATGGATAGCTATGAAAATGTACTGCTTCTACTTCCATACCTCTTTTCGCAACCATCCATGTTGCTACTGGACTATCTATACCACCTGATAAAAGAGACATCGCTCTACCATTAGTTCCAAGTGGCAAACCACCATATCCAGGTATAGTATCACTATAAACCATAGTATGAAATTCTCTGTATTCACATTTTATTTTAACTTCTGGATTTCTTACATCAACATCAATTCTATCTCCTACCTTTGATAATAAGTATCCACCTATATCCATACTCATTTCTTGAGAAGTTAATCTAAAAGACTTATCTCCTCTTCTTGACTCTACCTTAAAAGTTTTATATCCAGCATCTATTTTTTCTTCTAACATCTTTAAAGCTATTTCTTTTAATGTATCATAATCTTTTTTAGCTCTTACTCCAGGACATACACCTACTATACCAAATACTTTTCTAACTTCTTCAATTACTTCTTCATAATCATAATCTTCTAAATCAACATATATTCTTCCATACTCTTTATATACATTAAATTTGCCAATTGGCTTTAACATATTTCTTATATTTCTTATAAGTCTATTCTCAAATATATATCTATTTTTTCCTTTTACTCCAATTTCTCCATACTTTACTATTAATATATTATACACCATTTCACCTCTTAAACTACTTTCTTCTTATTATTTATACAGTATTCTTTATTTCTTTCTCATTATTGACCTTAAATCACAAATTGATTCTTTTAATACTTTCACAGCTTCAAATATTTCATCTTCTGTGTTCATATCAGATAGGCTAAACCTTATTGTTCCATTGATTTCTTCATTTGCAAGACCTATAGCATTTAAAACATGACTACCTTTTTTCTTAGAAGAGCATGCAGAACCAGTGGACACATAAATTCCTTTTTGCTCTAGGTAATGAAGTAAAACTTCTCCTTTTGTACCTATAAATGATACATTTAATATATGACATACGCCATCTTCTGGAGAATTAATTTTTATATCTTCTATATTCTCAATTATTTTATTTCTAAATATGTTTTTTAAGTTATTTATCTTCAAAATAACAGCATCTAAATCTTTACTTAATATATTTACAGCTTCTCCAAGCCCATATATTCCAGGTACATTTTCTGTTCCAGACCTAATTCCAATTTCTTGTCCTCCTCCTGTTAGCATAGGCTTTAAACGATTGTTTTCCTTAATATACATAAATCCAATTCCCTTTGGACCATGAAATTTATGTGCACTTACACTCATAAAATCTATATTGCATTTAGATGGCCTAAAGTTTATTTTACCATATGATTGAATGGCATCTACATGAAAATATATCTTCTCTTTTAAAGACTTCAGATATTTTCCAACTTCATCTATTGGCTGTATAGTTCCTATTTCATTGTTAACATGCATCATACTTACTAAACATGTAGTTGATTTTATAGTATTTTTCAAATCTTCTATATTTATCTTTCCATCTTTTCCGACCTCTAAGTAAGTTACTTCGAATCCATCTTCTTCTAAATCTTTTAATGTATTTAAAACAGAAGGATGTTCTATATTTGTAGATATTATATGATTTCTTCTCTTCTTATTTATATTGGCAATACCTCTTATTATGGTATTATTACACTCTGTACCACCTGATGTAAAATAAATCTCTTTATCTTTCGCTCCTAGAGATTTAGCTACAATCTGTCTTACTTCTTTTATACCTTTTTCAACTTCCACACCTTTTCTATGAACAGAAGAAGGATTTCCATAATCCGTACTAAGTGCATATACCATTTTATCTATAACTTCTGGATAAGGTTTTGTAGTCGCACTATTATCTAAGTATATTTCCAACTTAATTACACCTGCCTTTATTTAAAATCTTCAACTCTAATTATTATACCATTAATTACAGTATTTTTTTTGTTAATCTTTATTAAAAAGATAATCTTAAGTTTATAGAATCTTCTTTCATAAAAATCTAGTTTTTTCACTCAACTACAAAATTTTATGTTAAAATATAATATGTTTATACTATACCCTACAAAAATACGTGATAACATACAATATATGATAAAATAATATATTATATAAAATAAATATATTATATTATACATATGCTTATTTTTGCTATAAAGTCTATTTTTATAAGCTTACTTGTTATAAAAATAACTTTTATAATTTATATCAAAAAAAATATTGATTTTTGTGTCGCATTTTGTTATAATAAATTAAGGTTATCCCCCTGGTAACCCTAGTTAGTTAATATATCTATTCCCAATACCCTTTCATAAGGATATATTTTATATTTATTAAAAATCGAATTAATATCGGAAACTAATTCGATGGAAAAAAAGAGCTTACCCCGAGCTCTTTTTTTTTCTACAAAAATATAATATCAAGTTAAAATAAAGTTAATATCAGTATAATTTAAATTTTAAAAATTATATTAATTATCACTAAAAAAGGATGTATTGAATTTCTAATATCAATACATCCTTTTTTTATATATTATAACACTTTTGCTAAGAATGATTTTGTTCTCTCATGTTTTGGATTTCCAAAGACTTCTTCTGGAGTATTATCCTCAAGAACACTTCCTCCATCTATAAAAATAACTCTGTCTGCAACTTCTTTTGCAAATCCCATTTCATGAGTTACAATTGCCATTGTCATTCCTTCTTTAGCAAGCTCTTTTATAACATCCAAAACTTCATTTACCATTTCTGGGTCAAGAGCAGATGTTGGCTCATCAAATAACATCATATCTGGTTCCATAGCAAGAGCTCGTGCTATTGCTATCCTTTGCTTTTGCCCTCCAGATAATTGTGATGGATACGAATCTTTTTTATCTAAAAGACCAACTCTACTTAATAAAACTTCTGCTTTCTTTTCTGCTTCTTCCTTAGTCATTTTTTTTAATTTAATTGGTGCCAATGTTATATTATCTAAAATAGTCTTATGTGGGAATAAATTAAAGTTCTGGAACACCATACCTATATTTTGTCTAACTTCATCAATATTAGTTTTTTTATCAACTAAATTTTTTCCTTCAAATATTATCTCTCCACCTGTAGGTATTTCTAATAAATTCATACATCTAAGAAGTGTACTTTTACCAGAACCACTTGGACCTACTATAACCATTATTTCGCCTTTAGCGATTTCTAAGTCTATATTTTTTAATACATTTAAATCTCCAAAAGATTTACTTAAATTTTTTATTGTAATCATATTATCACTTTCCTTTTATACTATTCTATGTTTTATCTAAATGCCAAATATTCTCTCATCTAGTTAGACACAGATAGTTTCTTTTCTAATAATCCAACTAATCTTGATAGAGTAAATGTTATAACAAAGTAAATTGCCGCTGCTACTATTAATGGCTCTAATGCTCTGAATGCTGCATTTTTTACTATGTCAGCAGTACGCATTATTTCAACAACTCCTATTACAGATATTATTGAAGATTCTTTTACAAGTGTAATAAACTCATTTGCTAATGAAGGTAGTATATTTTTTATAGCTTGAGGTATTATTATATATCTCATAGTTGACCAGTAGTTTAATCCTAATGATCTACTTGCTTCCATTTGCCCATTATCAACTGATTGTATACCTGATCTCAGTATCTCTGCCACATATGCACCAGAGTTTACTGACAATGCAAATGCACTAGCTATAAATTCACTTGGTATACCAAATAACATAGGGAATCTTATTCCTAACTGAGGTAAGCCAAACCATACTATATATATCTGTACTAATAATGGTGTCCCTCTTAAAATTTCAATATATATTGATGATATTGCTCTTAATGCTTTATTCTTTGATATTTTTGCCATACAGATAATTATACCTATTATAAATCCAAAGCATAATGCCACAAGAGAAATTCCTACTGTCACACCTGTTCCTTCCAAAAAAGAAGTCCCAAATTTACTTAAAAAACTAAAATCTAAACTCATAATTTCATCTCCCACATAACTTTCTTACTAATTTGAAGCAGCTTCAGTAGATGCTTCATTTAAAAATTCTTCTATTTTTTTACCATCTTGTAATTCTTTTATCTTTTTATTTAATAATTCTATAAAGTCTTTGTTATTATCAGCTTTTTTGATTGCTGCTGCCATACCTTCTGTTACATCTTTACCAACTTCAGTGTTTGCCATTTTTATTCCATCATATTTCTTAACATTTATTAAAGAAACTGCTTCATTAGTAACAACTGCATCTATATTCCCATTTTTTAATTCTGTAATTAAGTCAGGTATTGCTTTTAAAGATTTTGTAGTTGTCATTTTTAGAGTATTAACTACATATTCTTCCTGAATACTTCCTGCCTGTACTCCTACTCTAAGCTTTTTCAAATCGTCTTCAGTTTTTACCTTGTCTATATCTGCATCTTTCACTATAACTGCATTTCTACTTAAATAATATAATTCTGAGAAATCAACACTCTTTTCTCTTTCTGGTGTTGGAGACATACCTGCAAGAACGATATCAACTTGGTCTGCATTTAAAGCACCTATTAATCCATCAAATGACATATCTTTAATTTCAACCTTTACACCAAGTTCCTTTGCAAATTCTTCAGCCAACATTACATCGAATCCTTTTATTGAATCTTTACCATCCACTACTTTATGAAATTCAAATGGTGGGAATTCTGCACTAGTACCTACAACCAATTTTCCACTTTCTTTTATTTGCTCTAATTTTGTTTTTTCTTCTCCACCACTACATCCTACTAGTGATAATGTTAATCCTAATACTAATCCTAAACTTAATAATTTTTTAAATACTTTCATTTTAACTACCCCTCTCTTTTAATTATAATTTTCCCTCAAATTTTTAATACTTTAATGTTTCGAGTTACAAAAAAAGTCCCTCAGTCTTTAATGACTAAGAGACGACTTTACCGCGTTACCACTCTTATTGATAAATACTTATACAACCTTCAAAATTTGTGAATTTTAGCTTTTATAGCTAAAAGGATATTTTAATTTTAAAATCAAAAAAGTCCCTTAGCTTTACAGCTAAGAGACGAATTATATCCGCGTTACCACTCTTTTTGATAAGTAAGTACTTATCCTCTCAATCCCTTAAGGCGGGCAAACCAATTATCATACTAACTAAAACTTCTGATAATTTCCTCCAGAGCTCTCTTCACATAGACTTCATTGCTAGGCTTACACCAACCCCTAACTCGCTGTAAATCCATGTATGCTACTTTCTCTATCACTGGATTTGTTTCCTTAAATTGTTAATACAATTGTACTTCCTTCTAATATTTTTGTCAATAAGTTTTTTATTTTTTTAATAATTTTATTTTCTAAAATTCAGATATTGTATTACATGCTTATTGTATTATCCATATATTTATAAATAATGTATTTCTTATTTATTTCTGTTTTTTAGGAAATTACAGATAATATACTTCTTATTTTTTCAACTACTTAAATGCTTATAAATAATATCTTTCTGTTTATTTCCATTGCTTAAATACTTATAAATAATATTTTTCTATTTCATTTCCATTGCTTAAATACTTATAAATGATATATCTTATCCTTACTAAATTTTATATACTAAGTTAAATAATATGGATTATATTCTTCAATAAACATGTTTTCAAATCTAAAGTTCGCTCTCTATCTTTAAACTTTATCGTAAACATGATTCCATCTTTTTTTATTATTTCGCCTTCGTGAAATTTTTTATGGTATACTTTATCACCAACACCAATACTATCAATTTCTTTTTTAGTTGGAGATTTTATATCATCAATAAACAGTGATTTATCAACTTTTTTACCATATTTATTTAAAGTAGAACTTATACATAATTTTTCTTCAGCTCTTGTAATAGCTACATACATAAGTCTTCTTTCTTCTTCTAATTGTTCCTCTTTTTTTTCTTCCTTACAAATATCATATGATTTTTCATGAGGTATTGTTCCTTCATTTGCACCTATAATATAGACATTCCTAAATTCTAATCCTTTTGCACTATGCATAGTTGTAAATATAACACCATCAGTCTGTTTATTCTTATTATTTTCCATTAGCTCTGTCTTTACTCTCTCAATATGGTCTAAAAACTCTGTCACTGTATTAAAATTTGTAGCAGAACTCTCAAGCTCATTTAATATCTCTACAAGCCCATTAGTCTTTATCTTTCTATTGCTACAGTAATCCAGAACATATCTATCATAATCAAGACTAGTTCTAATATAAGATATTGCGTTTTTAGGATTTAAAGTATTCAAATAACTCAAGTCTATCTCCAAATCTGTTATTGTTTTGACTTGTTTGGGATGAAGGTTACATTTGTTTATTAGTGCTGTTACAAAATCTTTTTCATCTTTAACCATATTTACACTATCTTTAGATATATATCTAAATGGCTTATTTATAATTCTTAACCAATCTTTATTTGATTTTGGATTAATACCTATTCTTAAATATGCTAGTATATCCTGACTTGCCCAGTGGTCATATATTGTAATTACTGAGTCTTTTACTACAAATGGAATTCTCATATCCATAAATACATCTACTAAGGCTCTTGATTGTATATTAGTTCTATAAATTACTGCAAAATCTGAATACTCTACATAATCCTTTTTTATTTCGTCAATTATTTCCTTGGCAATATGTAAAGCTTCTTCCTCTGAATCATATGGAGAAATATAACTCACAATGCCTCCCTTGCCTTGACTACATTTAATAACTTTTTCATATCTATTTCTATTTTTTTCTATAAGCCTGTTTGCAGTATTTACTATTTCATTTTTAGACCTATAATTTACATCCAGCACTATTTTTTTAGTATTATTAAAATATTTTTCAAATTCAAGCAAAAAATCTGGTCTAGCTCCTCTAAAACCATATATACTTTGGTCCTCATCTCCAACCGCAAATATATTGTTTAATGGATTACAAATTAACTTTAAAACCTCAAATTGCACTTTATTTATATCTTGAAATTCATCTATCAATATGTATTTATATACATTTCTAACCATTTCTAAGGCTGATTTATTATTCAAAAGCAAATAATAAGTCTTTATAAGCATATCATCAAAATCAATCTTATTAACTTTTGATTTTTGCTCTTCATATAAATTATATACTTTTAAAAACTCATCTTTTGTCAACACTTCTGAACTAAATTCATTCTTATCCATAAGTTCATTTTTTACATAAGATATTTCATTTATAACTTGTCCTATATTTTCATCATCATCTGCATTTTCTATATTTAGACTTTTTAATATTGCCTTTATTGTTATCCTCTTTGACTTTTCATCAAATATACTATCTAAATTGTATCTTTCAAAATACCTCAAAATCTTAAAAAACACAGAATGAAAAGTACCATATGTTACTTTATTGAATCTTATATCATCACTTAAACTTAATGCTCTATTTTTCATTTCTACTGAGGATGCTTTGGTAAAACTTATTGCCAATATTCTTGCTGGTGCTATATTTTTGTTTACTACCATATTAGCTATTCTATATGTAATTACCCTAGTCTTACCTGAACCAGGCCCTGCAAGTATCATGCAAGGCCCATCTATATGTTCAACTGCTTCTAGTTGATTTTCATTTAACTGTCTTATATCTATATTTGTTGTGATTATTACATCCACCACCTTAATTTATAATCATCTTATTTTCTTTTTTAATTATAAACTAAAAGTATCCTTAAAATACATTTAATTTTTCTTCTATTAAACTATATCATCTCTATTTTCATAACATAACTTGAGTTCCTGTTTAATTTTATCACTTATATCTTGAGGAACAAATTCTGGTTTACCAACGTAATATCCTTGAATATAATCTATTCCAATAGCTACTAATGCCTCCATTTCACTTTTGGTTTCTACACCTTCTGCTATAACTTTAATATTTCTTTCTTTAGAATATGAAATAAGATTTTTTAGTATTTTTTTCCTGTCTTCATCTTTGTCAATACCTCTTACAATAGACATATCAATCTTCACATAATTTGGCATTATATACAATAATACAGCATCACCATTGTAACCTGTTCCAAAATCATCTAGAGCAATTTCTATATTCCAATTATTTATATATACTTTCTTTTTATCAATAAAATCTTCACTAATCTTATCATTCTCTGTTATTTCTAACACTACCCTATTTAGATAATTACCATATAAATCTTCTATTTCTTCAAAATCAACTTTCGATAAATTATTATTTGGTATAGAGTTTAAGAATAATTTACACACTCCAAATTTTTCCCTATATCTCTTAAAAGATTTAAGTGCTTTGAACCATGTGATACGTTCAATTTGATATAATTTAGACTGTGAACGAGCTAATCTAATAACATCCATTGGAGAACTAAAAGTTTCCATTTTTGGTCTCATAAGTGCTTCATATGCAAATACTTCACCTTTACAATCCACAATAGGCTGAAATGCATATTCAACCAATTGACCATCAATTAATTTATTTAACTCTTCTCTATTATGCAACAAGAATGAATCTTTATTATATATATTAATATCAAATTCACTTACTTCGCCTTTAATTGTATTTTTAATTTGATACATAGCAAAATCTGCATATTTCATTAGTTCATCATAGTTAGTTGAATCGCTAGGATACCAAGAAATTCCTGCTGATGCTCTTATTTTAAATTCTGTTCCATCATGAAGCTTTAATAAGGTATTATTCATCTGTGTCTTAACAGAGTTAATAATAGTTCTTATGCTATCTTTACTTTCATACCCATATATGAATACATAAAACTCATCTCCTGAAAGTCTAGAAACTATACCATTCCATGATATAAACTTTTTAAGTATATCTGCTGCACATCTAATATATTCATCACCAGCATCATGGCCATAGGTGTCATTAATATATTTTAAATTATCTAAATCCCACATTATAAATGCAGCTATTTTAAGCTCTTCTTTGTTTTCAAATTTTTCTCGTACTTGTGAATAAAAAGCTCTCCTGTTTAGAAGATTTGTTAAAATATCAAAATCTCTTTCATACTCAATTTTCATTTTCTCAATAAACTCTTTTGTAACATCAACAACAACACCTAATATCTTTAAGTCATCTTCAACAAGATTTAATCTTATCCACTTAGACGTTTTATCTTTAGACTCAAATTTATATATATATATATTTTCTGTCTTATAATTTTTCTGTAAATATGTATCCATTTCCTTCATTTTTTTTAAAAATTTACTTTTCGATATATATCCATATTCTTGAAATTCATCTTCTGTAGCAAATATACTAAAAAATCCTTTTGTGCAAAAAACATTATCTCCATTTTTATATAATTCAAAAGCTCCAATTGGCATATCTGCCATTTCAATAATTTGTGATAATTTTGATGAGGAATCTGCAACATTTGCACTAAGTAGCTCTATAGCTGAAGATAATTCATCTATTTCAGATATATTTATTTTATCAAGATTTACTGGTTTTGATGGATTACTATTTCTAACTTTATTAACCAAAAGAACAATTGGTTTTGTAAACAATCTTGAAGCAATATAAATACCTATAAGCCCTATCACTAAGGAAACTGCAACAGACACTATTACCAAGGTTTCCACTCTTTTTGAAAAACACAATAAACTTTTTTCTTCAATAATTCCCAAAAGAGCCCAACGCTCATTTTCAAATGGAGTATTAGAATTGTATAAATCTAAATATTGTACACTAGCATAAGTACTTTCTTTAATTTTACCATCATCTTCATTTTTGACTTTATATACATTTTTATAAGATTCTTTTTGCTCAAGGTTGGAATGTAAACCATCCCAAAATTTTTCTTTAAATGTATACCCATTTGAAACAACATTTTCAAATGCCAAATCATCATTTCTATCTACACCTAAAATATAATTACCTTTTTTATTCTCATTTATCTCCCCATATGGAAGTAACTCTCTTAAATAATTTATACCTAAATCTATTCCAAGTACTCCATATACAGTTCCATCTTCATAAATAAGAGGAACTGAATATGTTATAACTCTATCTCCTGCATTTGTTAATAAAAACTGACTTCCCCAATATCCTAAATTAGAACTTGATGTATTTGGATTATCAATTGCAGCTCTAAATGGTTTATAAAAGAAATTATCTCCTTTTCGTTCATTTTCACTTTTAAAGAAAAACTTTGGAGCCCAATAACTATCCATAGATATTCCAAAATTTCTTGCTATCTCTGAAGAGCCTCTTTCAATTAGTAAATCAGAATTATCATTAGGATTAAATTTAGGGTCTAAATCTCTTATATACAATCCTGTCCTACTTATTTCATCTTTACTATTTATTGAATCATCTTCAATATCTTTGTTATTTAAAATTATGAAAGAACCTGTAACAGAATTTTTTCTCAAAAGATATATTAAATCTTTTGATATATTTTTTATAATTTCTTTATTAATTTCTTCGTTGATACCCACATCTTTAATTGAGGCATTATTTTCATCTAAAACCTTTTTTACAGATGAGTTAATAGCTAGTTCTGTCTCGCTTGTCTTTGACCATCTTTGTAACATCTCATTTTGTATATAATTTTTACGATTAATTACTCTTTCATTTAAAATGTCAAATGAATTGTCATTTAGTTTTTTAATAGTTCCTCCCCATAAAATTGTGGCACAAAATAAACTTGTTTGAATTAGCATAACAATAATTAGAGGAAATATCATCTTTTTCATTATTGAGTTATTCTTTTTTAGATTATTTTCCATATTTATTCCACCCATACCTTTGTGCATTTTGGTACACGTTGCCAATTCACCTACTCTTTTACAGCATTTTCAAGCTCAGTCTTAAAATTCAAAAACCATTCTGAAAAATTTTCATCATTATTAAATTGTGCTACTGCATTCTCTTTAGAGGTTCCATTTTTTATTAATTCATTTATTTTCTTTAAATCTCCTTTGGCCTTATCAATCATTGAATACTCAAGGATTTGTCTGGCTTTTGTCCCACCATCAAATGCTTTATTAGTGTACAACTTACAACTATTAATTTGTTCAATAGATGAAACAATTGAACTTTCAACTTTACTTGATACCTTTAAATCATCTTTATTCATGACATCCTTTATAACATTCAAATCATTGGTTTTTTTCTTTACTGGTAAGTATCCAGAAGCAATAGAGAATTTTATATTAGACTCTTTATCTGTAAACCATTTTAAAAATTCTACTGATGCATATTCTTCTTCTTTAGTAGATTTTGTTACAGCCATTCCTGCCCCTTGTTGTACAGCATATTTTTCTTTATCTTTAAAACGTGGAGCTTGAAATACAGACGTCTCAATTTTATAACTCTCATTATCATTTAACATTACTTCATCTGGAAAATATGATGCTCCTGAGCTAGACCCAACAAGAGCTAGTATATCTCCTGTTTTTGCATCATCAGAACGGAATTTACCATAAGATGCAAAATATCCATTTATATATGGGACATAAAAATTATCCCATAATTTTTTCATAACCTTTTCATCAAGATTTAGTGTAACTTTTCCATCTTTCACTGAAAAAATTTCTACTCCTAACTGCTTACTTCCTATAATAATATAATTTGCTAGAGCATCTCTTCCAAAAAATGCTTTACCATCATTAGGCTCTTTTGTTAAACTATCTGTCCATTCATAGTATTTCTTTGATGTCTCTACTAATCCTTCAATTGTTTGTATATCATTTATATTTGAATTTGTTGCTTTGGCAAACTTATCCCAATCTGTCTTATTTAACATCAAAATCTCAGTAGACTTTGCAATCGGAAAAAGCTTAAATTTGTTATCAGAATTTAGTCTACCCTCATCTACATATTCTTCTATATACTCATTTAATTCATCTTTACTTATGTACTTGCCAATATCTACTAATAGTTCTAATTTATCCATTTCATATGCAGTATCTGAGTATGCTGCAAAAATATTTGGAACCTCTTCAGAACCAACCTTTTTATTAGCAGAATCTAACACCTTTTCAGATAAATCAACTACATTTCCCTGACTAAACGCTTCAACAATAATTCCTTTTTCAGCACCTACAGTGTCATTAAATTCCTTAACTAGCTTATCAAACGCCATTTTTTGCTGTCCATTATAATAATGCCAAATTTCTATTGATGTCGGATTTTCTGGATCTAGTTTATAGCTCTCTTCCTTTTTCAAATCACACCCTGTAAGTAATAAAACAATCATTGATGTGATAATTAATTTTACAAATCCACTCCTATTCATAAAATCGACTCCTTCAAATGTATAAGATTTATTATAGCATTAAAACCGTAACTTAATTACTTATATTAATTATAAAATATTTACTGATATATTTAAATAGGACTAACAGTATATTTAAAAGCAACTAGAAAACAAATGATTACAAATATTGAAAATATACCTTTAGCATAATTCTTCTCTCTAAATGCACCAAATGATACCAGACCTTGTTGAATAGCCACTGTAATTACTAAAAGTGTCATTATTATATTAAGCTGAACTAACTTAAACAGATAAAGTAAAGAAAATATTACTAAAAGAATACATAATACAATACTAGATTTATTAATAATAGCAGTAATCTTATCTTCTTTTTTATGTTGTTTATTAGATTCTTTTAACTTCTCTTTATTTAAAGTTTCAACCTTTTTATTATACCTTGCCCTTGTTTTATCTTTATATTTTGTGTTTTTATTCTTATTACCCATTTATTTACTCACCTTTGATATCAATTTTAAAATTGAGTCCTTTCATAATTTAAATATTATATATTTAAGATACCATATATTCTCACAAAAAGGTAACTTACTAACCATCTATTTTTAATTTTCGCATAAAAAAGCTATCCCTGTATTAGAAATAATTCTGTATTGAGATAGCATATTTAACTATTTATTTTCTCCAACATTTTCTACATCATCGAACTTACTATCAACCAAGACTATATCAACTCTTCTGTTTTTTGATTTGCCATCTGGAGATGAATTATCAGCTATTGGTCTGAATTCACCATATCCTACAGCAGACAACTTATCTGGTGCAATACCTGCACTATCAATAAGAAGTTGGACAACATTGGTTGCTCTCATGACTGATAAATCCCAATTAGATTTAAATTCAGAATTTTTTATAGATAGGTTATCTGTGTGACCTTCTACTCTTATATAACTATTCATTTCATTTAACATCTTACCTATTTGAATAATCTTATCTCTAGAATCATTTATTATAACAGCTTTTCCAGTATCAAATAAGATAGTATCTTTAAGGCTTATTACTAGTCCTCTATCTTGAGCTTTTAATGATACCGAATTTGCCAATCCACTTTCATTTAAATAATTTTGAATATTTTCAGCAACTTCTTTAAACTCAGGATTTTGTAAACTATCTAGATTATTATTGTTTGGGTCAACTACTGGTTCTATTTTACTTTGTCCACCTTCAATAACTCCAGAAGAACCACCAAATGCAGAACTTAAAGATTGAGATAATTGTTTATATTTCTCTGCATCGACATTACTCATAGAATACATTATGACAAAGAAAATCATAAGTAATGTTATGAGGTCGGAATAAGTTAAAAGCCATCGCTCATTATTTTCTTCTTTTTCGTCTTCATCATGTAACATAAATATTCCATCCTTTTATATTATTCAACTCTACCATCAGCTTCTCCAAGTTCAATTAATTCTTTTGAATTTAAAAATATCTTTAATTTTTCTGTCATTAAATTAGAATTATCGCCCTCAAGTATAGATAGTATCGCTTCTATCACTAAAAGTCTTTCATTAGTTTCTTGTTGATTTATAGCTTTAAGCTTTGATGCTATTGGTAACCAAATTAAATTGGCGGAACCAACACCATATAAAGTAGCTAAAAACGCTACAGATATCTGAGGTCCAAGTGCATCTGGATTACTCGAAAGGTTTCCTAAAATATGTACTAATCCCATAACTGTACCTATGATTCCCAGTGTAGGTGCATACCCTCCTGCTGAATCGAATATTGCTATTCCTTCTTTATGTCTTTTTGATGTTATCTGTATCTGAGATTCTAATATGTTTCTTATTGTAGCTGCATCAACGCCGTCTACCATAAGCTCAAGACCTTTTCTAATAAATGGGTCCAATTCATCATTTTCGCTTATTTCTTTATCAATACTAAGAAGACCTTCTTTTCTAGCTTTGATTGCAATTTCTTTAAAATAAACTATGTTTTCTATATTATTAGGCTTTTTATTTTTAAAGGCTAACAACATTATCTTTATGGATTTTTTGAACACAGGAAATGGTGTTGAAGCACCAACAGCCCCTATAGTTCCACCAAAAACAACAAGTGCCGATGAGAATACAAATAATGCTCCAATGTGTCCCCCATCAATAACGAAAGCAACCACTAAAGATGCTATTCCCACTATAAAGAAAATTAAAGTTGTCATATATTCCCTCCTTTCTTTAATCATGTCTGCTAGGTTGTTTTTATTAATAGACATTACAAAAAAGACTATCTTCAACAAGAATAGCCTTTGATAATTGGCGGAGAAGGAGGGATTCGAACCCTCGCACCGGTTACCCAGCCTAATCCCTTAGCAGGGGATCCTCTTGAGCCACTTGAGTACTTCTCCGTATTTCTATGCAATTAAATTATATAATAAAATTATATTTTAGTCAATTAATTTATGAAATTTAAGGTATTTTAAGTCATTAAATATCTATTTTCACTTTTTTACTTAAATGTAAGTTTGAAATATGGTAAAATTATCTTGCATAACGCTTATAATATTATTTAATAAATCTACACACATTAACATATAGACATAAATCCTTAATTCATCATAAGTTATGCTTAAAACTAAAATAATATTAATCCAAGGAGGATTTTCCATGTTACCACAGGAAAGATATGAGAAAATTTTAAGTATTCTCGAATCAGATAATATAATTAAAATAAATGACATAGTCCAAATGTTTGATATATCAATAGAAACAGCTCGAAGAGACTTAGCACATATGGAAAGTATTGGACTTTTAAAAAGAGTTTATGGTGGTGCTATACCAGTTATAGCAAGTAGCGTAGAACTTAACTATGTTAAAAGAAAAAAGATAAATTCAAATGATAAAAAACAAATTGCTCTTAAATGTAGTGAACTTATAAACACAAATGACACTATTTTCATGGATACTGGAACTACTGTCCTTGAAGTTGCAAAAAATTTAAAAGACAAAAAAAACTTAACTGTAATAACTAACTCAATTTTGGTTGCAAATGAACTTATGAATACTAATATAAAAGTATATGTACTTGGTGGATATCTTAGAGAAACTGAAGGTTCTTTTTCTGGACCACTTACATTAGCAGCAATTGAACAATTTAATGTTGATAAGGCAATTTTAGGTGCTGGAGGTATTACACTTGAAAATGGTATTTCTGACTATCATTTAGAAGAATCACTTGTTCGAAAAAAAATGATTGAAAGGTCTAGAAAGTCGATAGTAGTTGTTGAGCCACCTAAGTTTGGAATAAATTCATTTGCTTCAGTTGCTCCTATAGAACATATAGATACTATTATTACATCTGCTAGTATAGACCACGATATAATTATAGAATTTTCTCAAAAAGGAATACCTTTAGTCATCGCTGATAATTAGTTTGTATTATTGATTTTTAATTCCTTATAAAATATCATTGATTAAAGTTAAGGAGCCAAATAATTATTTATTTAGCTCCATTTATACCTAAACTATACTGTGCCTTTGCTATGTCACTATGTCTTTTTTCATTTTACTACTTTGCTCTTCTTCTGCTGTTAAATCTTTTGTCATTACCATAGCAAGTGCAATCGCCAATACTCCACCAACTAACTTTCCAATTACAACAGGTGTAATCATCTCTGGAACTACTCCTGCTGTAAATCCTAGATGATCACCTAGTGCTGCTGTTGCACAGACTAACCATGCGGTATTTACTACTTTTCCTTTTGGGCTCATGTCTTTCATCATTTTATACACTGGAATACTATTAGCTAAAGTGAAAACTAATCCTGCTGCACTTGTTGCATCCATACCTAATTTTCCACCTACTGCTGTAAGTGGCTTATTTAAAACTTTAACTAATAAATGTAGTATAGGAAAAGTACCCAACAATACTATTGCAATACTTCCAATTACTTGAATACCTTCTCTTATAGGTGTCATTCCTTTTATAAGTACTATACCTGTTATTTCTTGAAATGCTGCTGCACCTAATCCTATCGTTATCAATATAGATATAATTTTTCCAAAAACTAAAGACCCCTTTATCATAAGTGTTGAATTTACTTTCAAACCTATTGCTAATAGTACTGCTAATATTATTACTGGCACCATATTTATAATCACCATTGATAAATTAAATCCTGCTATCACTCCTCCTACAATCCCTCCAAAAGGTATTGTTATTAATCCTATTAATAACCCTTTTGCAAAAAATGGTCTGTCTTCATATTCTATAAGACCTAGTCCTACTGGGATTGAAAATACAAGTGTACATCCAAGCATTGACGATACAACTAATCCTGCAAGCATCCCTGCTTCTTTATTGTGTGCAAGTTCCATCGCTAATGGATACCCTCCCATATCATTTGCTAATATAGTTGCAAACATAGATGGGTCTGCTCCACATAAATTGAATATCGGTATTATTACAGGGCCTAATACATTTGAGATAACTGGAGCTAGACATACTATACCAACCATCCCTAAAGCTAGTGGGCCCATTGAATTAAAGCCTTCTTCAAATTGTTCACCAAGCCCAAATTTATTTCCAATTATCCTATCTAATGCTCCTAAAAGCACCCCTACAGCCATTATATATAATATAACTTTATCAAAGGGCATATTTAATTCCTCCTATACATGTAAATACTATGTTGTACTTTAATTAGCACACATCTTTCTGGTATCGTTTTCCCAATTCATAGCTCTTTTTACTGCTTGATTCCATCCAAGCAAAATTTCTTCTCTTTTTTGTTTGGTCATATTTGGAGTGTATTTTTTGCTTATTGTAAACTCATTTCTAATTTCATCAATACTATTCCAAACACCACAGGAAAGACCTGCCATATATCCTACTCCAAGCACTGTTGTCTCAGGATTTTCTGCAATTTCAATTGGTATATCTAATATATCGGATTGAAACTGCATTGTAAAATTATTTTTTGTAATTCCGCCATCCACTCTTAGCATTTTTATATCTTTTCCTGAAGCTAAATTCATAGAGTCAACGACATCTTTAACCTGAAGTGCAACAGATTCAAGAGTAGCTCTTACTATATGTTCTTTTTTAGTACTTCCTGTTATACCAACCATTGTACCTCTTGCATATTGGTCCCAATAAGGCGCTGCAATCCCTGCAAATGCTGGAACAAAATATACACCACCAGTACTTGGTATTGAGTTAGCCATATCATCAGTTTCTGAGTAATTTTTTATAACTCCAATTCCATCTCTAAGCCACTGTATTGCAGCACCTGCTATATAGACTCCACCATCATAAGCATATGTAATTTTGTCTCCTATTTTCCAGGCAACAGTTGTTAATATACCATTCCCCGCTATATTCAGCTCTTCACCTATATTCATATATAAGAAACATCCTGTTCCATAAGTATTTTTAACCATACCTGGCTCAAAGCATCCATTTCCAAATAGAGCTGCTGGCTGGTCAACCATTGAAGCAGTAATTTTTATTGATACACCACAAAATGCCTCTTTATCTGTAGTCCCAAAATCACCGCTTGTAGGCATTATATCTGCTAAAATACTTCTAGGAACTCCTATAATATCAAGTAATTCTCTATCCCAATCCATATCTCTTATATTAAAAAGCATGGTTCTTGCTGCTGTAGAAACATCAGTTAAAAAAGACTTTCCTCCTGTCATTTTCCAAATTAACCAGCTATCTAATGTTCCTGCGAGAACTTCTCCATTTTTGATTTTTTCTTTTACACCTTTTACATTATGTATTATCCACTTAATTTTTGTCCCTGAAAAATAAGGGTCTATGATTAGTCCTGTTTTATCTATTATCTTATTTTCCAATCCTGGTATGTTCTTTAAATTTTCAACATAATCATAGGTTCTTCTGCACTGCCATACTATTGCATTGTATAGTGGCATACCTGTATTTTTATCCCATAGCATTACTGTTTCACCTTGATTATCTATACCTATTCCCTTTATATCACTTTCGTCTATTCCACTTTTAAAAGCTTGTTGTAGTACATTATTACTTACAGTTTTTGTGTTATTCCAAATTTCTATAGGGTCATGTTCGACGTATCCAGATTGTGGATAGATTTGAGTATGTTCCATATAATCACTAAAAACAAACTCTGATTTTTCATTTATTAATACTGCTCTTGTTCCTGTTGTTCCTTGATCAATTGCTAATACATATTTCACTTTAAACGTCCCCCTTTATTTTCAGAATTAATAGACTTTTTATTA
Organism: Clostridioides sp. ZZV15-6597; assembly: GCF_020657815.1. Lineage (NCBI taxonomy): Bacteria > Bacillati > Bacillota > Clostridia > Peptostreptococcales > Peptostreptococcaceae > Clostridioides > Clostridioides sp. ZZV15-6597. The sequence goes on from NZ_JAGWCT010000006.1 coordinate 22,141, forward strand.
TTTTTTGAATATAAAATCTATTTAACTTATTTATATTCTATATCATTTTGGGGATTTATACAATATTTATTACAATATTTTTTGTATTTTTTACTTTTTTTGATTGTTAAAGTATTTTAATTAAAATATTATTGCAATATTATTAATTATATTCTATAATCTAGTTAAATTAACACATAAACTTTTAATATCCGCACATAAACAGTCATTCTAAAATTTAAATTAAACTTTAAGGGGGATTTGCAATGAAAAAAACATATCTATTTAGTCCTGGGCCAGTAATGGTTACAGATAGGGTTAGAAATTCACTTCTTCACTATGATATATGTCATAGAGGAAATGAATTCATGAATTTATTTAAAGATACACAGCAAAAAATCAGTAAATTATATAATGCAACTTATGATTATTATTCTCTAGTTGTATCTGGCTCTGGAACATCTGTAAATGAATGTGTATTATCTTCTATATTTGACAAAGAAGATGCTGCTTTATTAGTTAGTAATGGTGTATTTGGAGAAAGGCTAGAAGAAATATTATCTGCTTATAGTGTTAAAACCTACAAGCCAGACTTTAAATGGGCTGAATATCCAGACTTAGATATTTTAGAAAAGTACTTACTTGAAAATCCTGACATAAAAGTAATTGCTATGGTATTTCATGAGACTAGTTCAGGAATGATAAATCCTGTGCCTGAATTAGGAAAACTTGCAAAAAAATATAACAAAATATTTTTTGTTGATGCAATAAGTGCATCTGCTGGTGAATACATTGATGTTGATGAGTTTAATATAGATATAATAACAGGTGTTGGTGGTAAAGCCCTTGGAGCATTTCCAGGCTCTGCATACCTTTGTGCTAAAGAAAGCGTTTTACAAAATATTAAAAAAAGTCAATGTAAAAATGTGTATCTTAGCCTTTACAAACATTATAAGCTTGCAAAATCATCTTCTCAAACACCAAATACACCTAATGTCACTTTAATATTTGCCCTTAATGAAGCTTTAACTGAATTTTTAGAAGATGACAGTAAGATAGAAAGATATAAAGAATGTTCTGCTATTTTAAGAAATGGTATGGAAGAACTAGGTCTAACATTTTTACTTCCAGATAAGTATATGTCTAATACTGTTACGTCTGTATTTCTTCCTAAAGAAATCGATATGAATAGATTTATATTAGAACTAGAAGAAGAAAATGGTTATGTGGTATATCCAGGAAAAGGTAAATTTCTAGATGATAATATGTTCCAAGTTGCAAATATGGGAGAAATTTATCCAGACGATTGTTATAAATTCCTTGATATTTTAAAATCAAAACTAGAAATTAAAAAGGCTATATAAATATCTAAAGACCATAAACAAAAAAACTATATAAATATCTAAAGTTAAACTAGATTATAGCCTGTAAATAACAGCTATCTATAAATAGTCACTCTATATAAACATATTCAAAAATATACTTGAACATTAAATATAGGCAAATGTTGTTTTATATTTTTTTATAAGGGTGAACTCTAATATGTAAAGTTCACCCCTATATTAAAAATTTATTTTGATACAATTCTTTTTATATTTAACTCTTTTTATACTTGATTCTTTTATATTTTTGATACAATTCGGCTATTTAAATGCACAGATTATTATAAGTTTAAAATCTATACATAACACTATATACTTTTAAATTTAGTTCTTTTTTATTAAATACTTTAAATATTACTTTTCAAGCTCATCAAAGTAATTATATACAATGACTTCACCTGTTTCTTTATCTGTTGTCTTTATAATCCCTTTAGCTCCATTTACCTCTTCTTTTGTGAATTCATCATCTAGTACAACTTTAAATTTATCTTCCTTTCCATATCCCTGTTGAAACTCAGCCCTTAAAACTACATTTTTTTCAGCTTTTGGTTTTAATTCGAATTCAATTCCTGATTTCATTTCATCAAAATAATTTAAAACTACAACTTCATTATTCATTTTATTAGTTGTCTTTATAATCCCTTTAGCTCCATTTACTTCTTCTTTTGTAAATTCATCATCTAATACGACTTTGAATTCATCTTCCTTTCCATACTCTTCTTGAAATTCTTTTTTCATTTCACTGTACTTAATCTCAAATTCTTCACTCCTGTTTAATTCCATAGCTGATACATTTATCAATGACGTCCCAATAGCTATTATTGTCAATGCCATGACCATACCAGTTTTTAATTTTTTTAACTTCATATTTTACCTCCTAAATTAAATGTTCTTAGTGAAATTATATAAATAAAAATCTAATTTTTACAGTTTCATTCTTGTAACTAAAATTACTATTATGTAACCAAACTTTTTAATTTAACTCTTCCTTAAAACCTGCCTTTTTAGGGAATAGTTGAATTAAAAAAATAAAATTTTTAATTACTCTAATATTGTATTTATTGAACTTAATAAACTTTGTTTTTAATAAAATAAAATTTATCATATATCTCAAACCTACTTATTTACTAAAAATACTACATTCAAAAAACTAATCTCACTATGTATTTCATTGATAGTTTACTTATTTTTGACTTATAAAATCATATAATCAATATCCAAATAAATTAGTTGAAAATTCAAAAAATACATACCCCTATTTAGTGTATATTTTTATATATTAAAAAAAAGTTTTAAATAAAGTTATATTTTTTACAACAGTTTTGTAATTAAAAACATGTTGAAGCTAAAATTAAATGTACTATATACTATAAATATGTCGACAAAATAAATTTATAAAGGAGAAAAACAGGTGAGAAAAAATTTACTAATAGCAATATTGTCAATTGTTTTAGTGTTATCAAGCATGCTTACAATCTTTGCATATTCAACTATTAAAGATAATAACAGATTAGTATACTCAAACATGATAGATAAAAAGACACAAAATCAAGTAAAAAATGTATTAGAAGAAAATAGAGTAGATAAGAAAGATATTGATATTTTTATTAAATCAGTTAGGAGCTACAACAAACTTCAAATTAAAATACTTCAAGACAATGTAAATATATCTAAATCTGGATATAGTTCAATTAACACAAAGCAGGTTCCATATAATTTAGATAAATTACAAGATAACTGGATGGAAAAGTTTCCTAACTATATGGATGTAAATTGCAGAATAACAGCTTTTAGACTTTTTAAAGATTTCATAAACTCAAAAGAGAAGTTTACTGGAGATTCTATCGATTTAAGTATTGATTTAGATACTATAATGAATAATAGAGATGCAAAATTTAGCTCAAAGGATGTAGAAAAATTTATTAACTTTTTTTCTGCAATACCAACTCAAGACACAGATGATATAAATAAAAATGCAGAACAAATAAAAAAAGAATGGAAAAAAAGAAAAATATCTTTTAAAGATAATAAAAATATGTCTATTATAAGTGGATTTCTTCGTTATCCAGAAACTAAAAATGTATTTATAGGTCATACAGGTATATGTATCAAGACTGATAAAGATATTTTATTTATGGAAAAATATGGTTCTACATCCCCTTACCAAGTTACTAAGTTCAAAAGTAAAAAAGATGTGAAAAATTATATGTTCAATAGATTAAAGATGTCAGAAGGAGATGTAGAATTACTAGACCCAATAATAATGGAAAATGATAAACTTATGCAGTAATATTTCTAAACATTAAAATTATCTTTATGATTGTTAAGATAAGTAAAAGTAGGCTAATATCAACGAAAAAATATTAATTGTGAAACTCTAATACTGAACAAATCTATAGATATTTTCTAATTTAACAAAAAGACTGTAAGTAGATTTATTTTACATAAATCTACTTACAGTCTTTTAAATAAATACTTTGAAAATATAAATTATCATAACTTTAAGATTATAATATATACATCTTTAGCCTATATCATAATTATTTATTTCTTCTGCACAGTGAGAATCTGAGCCCAAAACCAATGGAATATCATATTTTTTTGCTAATTCTAATAAGTATCCATCTACATAAGGCTCTTTACAGTATTTTTTTCTGTTTCCAGAAACATTGTAGTCAAGTTCATATCCTTTTTCTTTAACTAACTTTATTAATTCTTCAAGAACTTTATTTCCTTCATAATCATATGGAAATACTTGATTAAACTTTCTAACTAAATTTAAATGACCTATTCTCTTTGGTTTATATGTACCTAAGTCTGCATTTACAGCTTTTATTAATGCTTCATAATATTTATTATAAACAGCTTCAATGCTTCCAAGCTTATCAATCAGATTTTGAAACGCTTCTACACTATAGTCTACACAACAATAATCACCATCAATTTTAATTATATGTACTGATAATAGAGAATCCTCTAATTCATCACCATATTTATCTAAATTGTTTTTTATGCCTTCTTCATAACCTTCAAGAAAATCTACTTCCGCTCCTACATTTATCTTAATTTTCCCCTCATATTTTTGCTTAAAATTTTTAACATCATTAAGGTAATTTGATAAATTTTCAAGATTCATGCAACTATCATTTTCGGGTGCAGGGTCTTTAAATCCCTCTGGATATGGAAAATGCTCTGTAAATGTCATTTCTGTTAGACCAACATCAATTGCCCTTTGTATATATTTTTCAAAATCATCCTTACTTCCATGAGGACAATAAGGTGAATGTATATGACCATCTTTCATAACTAATGCTCTCCTTTTATTAAATTGAACTACTCCTCCTTAACTGCCTTCAGTAACTTTTAAAGGCGAAGATATATTAAATAACTTAGTCTATAATAAATTTCCTCATTAAAGTATAGTACATACTCATTAGAAATTTCAATAATTAAATATCAATAAAACATAAAAAATCGCCTATATCAAAATATATAAGCGATTTTAACAATCATATTTACATATGTTTTTTAGCCTCTAATAACATTTTATTTGCTTCTTCCATACACTCTATAGCTTTTTCAATACTCTTTGCAGTTTCTTCTTTTCCAATAGCTCTTGCCTTTTCTACCCACTCTCTAAATCCTTCTTCATGAGTCTCATTGTGATTTATCCAATGTACTAAAAGTATTTTTAAAGTTTTCTCATCTTTAGACTCTGATGATTCTTCATGATTATGTTCGTGGTCGTGGTCATGAGCATGGTCGTGTGGATGTTCGTGACATATATCTCCATGAGTATGTTCATGGCAATGGTCGTCATGGTCATGGTGCCCATGGTGGTATCTTACAATCTCTTTATCAAACATCATTAGTTATTCCCCCTGTTATTTTATATTAAATTCTTTTTTTATAACATTAACAGAATCTTTTACAAGTAGTGCTAATGGTTTACCTTCTAATCCAACTAACTCTATATTTTCTGGCATAATAGGTAAAAGTATCTTAAGTGCCTCACTATCTGCAATAGCTTCACTTATATTACAAGTGACTTCCCCCATCATAGAATTAGGTATTATTACAGAAATAGGTGCAACTATTATATTGGCTTTTCTAGCTGATACTACTATAGCATTTTCCCCTGTAGCTCCTTTATTAGCGTGAGCCTTCATCATAGAACTAGTTGCTATAGAATTAGTTCCTAGTGCATAAATTTCTACATATGTAGGTAATTCTTCTCTCAAAGAAGAAACTATCTGGGCTCCTATACCTCCACCCATTCCATCTATCACTGCTATTATCATATGAAATTCCCCTATTAATTAATTTTCTTGTATTATTATCTTATGGTCCATCAATCTTATTTCTTTGATTATTCCATCTATTATTTTTTGTTCTCCTAATAAATCAGTTAAATAAATCTTTCCATCACAAGGGTCTATATTAACCACATTTTCCATAACCTTTTCTAATTCATTGTTATTTTTACAAATGAAAGCTGATGATTCACACATATAAATCTCCTCCTAATATGATTTTTATTAAAAATCAAAAAAAGACTTCCTCAGGTATTTCAATACACCAAAGAAACCTTCATGATTTCAATTTTCGTATATTATTATACCTTAAGTATATCACTTTAATTTGCCTAAAGTCAATTAAAGTTAACGCTTTTTATTATACTCTTCATCCTTGTATTTTTTATATAATTCTTCAGCTAATTGCTTTTCATAATCAGTCAATTCTTCTTCTACAAACTCAACATTAAATTGACTAGCCAGTCCTTTTATTAGATTAGCTTGTAGAGTATCTATGTCTATTTTTTTACCAATTTCATTCTCTATTCCACTGGCCTTTTTAGCTGTAAATTTCATTGCTCTTTCCTTTAGTTCTGGTGTTTTAGTCTTTATTAATTTAAACAATTTTTCTACATCAAAATCCATTATTATTGAACCATGCTGTAACAAAACACCATCTTTTCTACTTTGAGCACTTCCAATAACCTTTTTATTATTAATAGTAACTTCATATGATGCATGTGCATTAAAGCATGCAGCTGATAAATTTTCTCTACCTATTCTCTCTCCACTATTTAAGTTATCTGTTTCTATACCACTTAAATTCAATCCTCTAACTAAACCTTCACTTATATATCTATAAGATAGATTTATACTTTTATCAATTAAAGGATTATCTTCTCCTATAATTATACTATAAGTTAGCTCATTATCATGTAATACAGCTCTTCCTCCTGTGATTCTTCTGACATAGTCTATATTCATGCACTTACACTTATCCAAAGCTACCTCATCTTCAAGTTTTTGAAAATATCCTACACTCAAGCAAGCTGGCTTCCAAGTGTAAAATCTAAGTGTTGGCTTCACACAGCCTTTTTTATATGCAGTGAATATAGCTTCATCAATTGCCATATTCATTGCACCATCATATGATTTATTATGTATAACTCTCCACTGATTCATGATTATTACGCCCCAATCTTTAGTATAAATATATTCAAGAAATCATTTACAGATTTAGTTCTCTTATAGACAAATCTATCTCATCTTGATTTAAAGGTCTTGAATAATTATATATAGTACTTCCTGGTCTTTCATTATAATACGGTCTATTACAATCCTTACAGCCTCTTATTTCAAAAGGGTAACCCCTGTTTATATCTGATACAATATCATCATCGAGTTTTATATTCTCTAAGTATCCATTTTTAAATTCAAAGCATTCTTGTGAATAACCTTTATTTACCATATAGGACATTAGCTGTACCCTTCTGTAACTTTCTATATTTGGTTGACTTATTTTTTCCATTTTAGTTCCTCTAACTGGAGTAAATGCAAATAAACTAATAGTTATATTGTTCTTCTTTAAATAAGTATATAGGTTGTATATGTCTTCATGACTTTCTCCCATACCAACAATTATATGTGTGCTGATTTTATTAGGATATAACTTTGACATTTTTGTTATAAAATTCAATTTTTCATCATAATTATATCCTTTTATTTTTTCATATAATTCCTTATTTGCTACATCTATCGCTATTCCTATTTTATCTACTCCAGCAGAAAAAAACTTATTTATTTCTTCATTACTTTCTAACTTTGCAGACAATGAAATAGGCATATCTATTTTACCATTTATATAATTTATAAAATCTAAGACGGATTTATGTGCCTCTTCACTTGCCATTGATTGTATACATATTCTCTTTATATTCTTTCCCTTATATGCTCTCAAAGCATCCAGTATTTCCTCTTTAGAATACTCTGGCCAAACTACTCTTGATAATTTATCTTTTCTAGTACTGCTTTCTATTGATTGAGAACAAAAACTACATTTGTTTATACATTTTTCCCCAATCATTATATATGCTGTAGTAGGAGGTATATCGCTTTTTTTATTTAATATTCCAAGTTCTATTGCTGTCCCTGATGATAATCTAATCATAAAACGCAACACTCCTTACATTCAGTTATTGTCATATTCATATCTATAGCCTTGTTCTTAGCAGATTTTGATGGCAGAACTATTTTATTAACTCCACACATTATAGCTAATTGGTCTAACTCTTTTCTATATACGCCTCTAGGTCTCATACAACCTAAGTTAATCTCTGTATTTGGTAAACTAATTCTCGCTTCACATAAAACATCTGCTACTTCTTCCAACTTAGGAGGTTCTACATTTTCATATTCAGTACCTTTCGTGGGAATAAGAACTATAAATGTCAGTTTATTAGGAGGATTTTTTTGTAAGTATTCTATAATCTCATACTCACCTTTTACTTTTCCTCCTTTTAAACCAATACATATATGTGGTGCTACTTCTGTATTTTCTCTTATTGTATTGTAAGTTTTAATATAATCTTCTTTGCTTTTATCCATTTTATAAACTTCTTTTATAGTTTCTTTATCAAATACCAAGTCGAAAGAAACTATATCTAAATACTTACATAATTCTATAATACTCTCTTTATCCATAAGCCCTAAATGAGCATTTAATCTGTAGCCTTGTTCCTTTAATTCTTTAATGGTCTGTATATGGGTATTTATTGGGACATCACCTTCATAACTACAACCACCACTTAATAAAAAACTAGTTATATTTCTTGATTTAACTTTTTCTTCATAATCCTCAATTGGTATCATATTTTCTAAATAGTGACCATTACAATGAGCACATTTAAGACTACACTTATTACTTGTCGTACTAAGAGCTAGTGTCTGATTAGGATAAGCAAACTCTATCTCATTTTCGAAATTACTTAATTTAATGTCAAACGCAGTTCTCATTTTTTCAGACAAATCCTTATACATAATTTAATCCTCTACAGTTATGTTTTTATGTTTTACTTCTCTATCTATGCATTTATATTTTGATATTTTACTCTTCTAGTAGTTGTTTTGCAGTTGGGAACTGCTCTATATTTGTATGTGGTAAGAAGCATGCAGAAATAAATTCGTCCATGTAACTTGGATAAACACTAAGTTCAACATAAGTTATTTGTCTACCTATTTCTTCAAGTTTATTTTTGGCATCTTTACTTATAAGAGCCAAGTAAGAACCAACAAGTGAACTATTTCCTATATAAGTAAATTTCTCTCTATCGATATCAGGAAGTAATCCTATAATTATTGAATTTTCTATATCTAAGTTATTTCCTATACCACCTGCTATATAAACTCTATCTAATATACTAAAATCCATACCCAAGCTATCTACAAGAGTATATGCTCCTGAATATATAGCTCCTTTAGCTCTAATGAAATTATCTATGTCCACTTCATTTACTACTATATCATTTTCCAAATCGAATTCTTCTTTAAATGCTAATACATACTCTCCTATTTCATGTTCATTAAATCTAACTCTCTTATTGTTTAAATCTCTGTATATCTTACCTCTTCTATCTATTACACCCTTAGTAATCATTTGGCAAATTAAATCAATTATACCAGAACCACATATACCAACTGGCGCACATTCATCTATTATTTTTAATGTAGGCTCTAAAGTTTCTTTATCAATAGCCACCTTTTCTATTGCTCCTGCTGATGCTCTCATCCCACAGCTTATGCCTCCACCTTCAAATGCAGGACCTGCTGAACATGCACAGCTCATCATATAGTCTTGATTTCCAAATACTATCTCTCCATTGGTACCTAAATCTATAAATAAAACATTTTCTTCACTTGACCATATCCCTGCTGATAATACCCCTGCTGTTATGTCTCCTCCTACATAACTTGCTACAGATGGAGCTAAGTACACATATGCACTGTCATTTACAAAAAGGCCTACATTTTCACCCATAAGTTTTGGAGATTTTAAAAATGGAGGTATATAAGGTTCTTGTCTTAAAAAGTCTGTATACACCCCTAAGAATAAACTTGTCATAGTTGTGTTTCCAGCAGCTACTAAAGTGACTACATCCTCCTTATTTATGCCATTTCTTTCATATAATGTTTTTAATAGAGGATTTATAGTTTCATCAACTATAGCTTTGTGTAAAGTTTCTAATCCGTTTTTCTTAGTCGAATATATAATTCTATTTATAACATCTGCTCCATATTTTATCTGAGCATTTCCAGATGATGCTTTATCTACTACTTCTTTTGAATATAAGTCTACTAAACATACAACTACTGAAGTTGTACCAATATCTATTGCAACTCCATACAGAGAATTTTCCTTATTTCCTTCTTCTATATTTATGATTGTAAGTTTCTTTTGTTTTTGAACATATGTTATTGTAACTTTAAAATCGCTCTTTCTAAATATCGTTGGCATCTTTCTAAGTATATCTAATCTAAAATCTATTTCATTGTACCCCAGATGATTTCTAACATGTCTTTCTAATCTATCTACATCACTTATATTATCATCTAAGTTTGGTTCTTCCATTTCTATGTATTTCTTCTTTATATTTGTCTTAAACTGTAAGTTATGCTTTTCTATTATTTTTTTAGCTCTCTCAAAAATTTCTCTATCTTTTTGTTTGTTACTACCTTCTATCTTCATACCATGCATAGAAGATGATACTTTAGAAGGAACTTCAATTTCTATATCTGAGATTACTTTTGTACAACAAGCTAATATATAACCTTGCTCCCATTCGTTATCTGTTATATGTCTTGTTTTTTCTGTATCAACCTTACCTTTTAACAACTTCACCTTACATTTACCACAAGATACATTTCCATTACAAGGAGCATCTATGAATATATCTGCATTTCTTGCTACTTCTAGTAATATATCTCCCTCGTTACAATAAACTTCTTTATTGTTTGGCATAAAATTTACCTTTATCATGATATCCCTCCCAATTTGTTCTATATATTATAAAAGGAAAGTATAGCTAAATTTGCGTGCACTCAAATTTTACTATACTTTCCCCAATTATAATAATATCCCTAGTCTTTAATTATTCTAATCCAGCCTCGTATTCTTTATCACTTAATAACGTATCAAGCTCAGCAACATCAGCTAGTTTTACTTTTAATATCCAGTTTTCGTATGGGTCTTCATTTATACATTCTGGCTCATCTTCTAATTTTTCATTAACTTCTAATACTTCACCATTAACAGGAGATATTAAATCAGAAGCTACTTTAGAAGATTCAACTACTCCAAAATCTACTCCCTTAGTTACAGTATCTTCTACTTCTGGTGTTTCAACAAATAATATTTCTCCTAATTGATCTTGAGCATAATCTGTTATACCTATATATACAACATCTCCATCAATTACTTTTACCCATTCATGATCTTTAGAGTATTTTAATTCTGGTAATAATTTCATTTCGATAGACCCCCAATATTATATTATTGATTAATTTATTTAAATCATATTAATATTATATCACATTATTTTAAATTTTCCATCAATTACATTACACTTTCCATAGCTAATGCTGGATGACCTTTTTCTTCTAAGAAAGCTAATACACCTTCAGAATCGTCAGCTATAGTTTCGTCACAAATCATATCACAGAAGTTTTCTATTCCAGTCATTTCTTTAACTGTAGCATTTAATTTATCAGCTACATAATCTTTTAATTCTTTTGGCATCCAAACTATTCTTTCTGGTCCACCTTCTGCATAAGCGAATTTTTTAGAAGATATGAAGTGTCTTCCGTGTCCCATGAATCCTGGAGTTTGAACTCCTCCACCTGTCATAGAAGCAAGTTCTCCGAAAGTCATACCAACTGGAGTAACGCTTGGGAATTCTCTGTTAACTACAACAAATCCATTTGCTTCTGGCATTATACCACAGATACACTCGAAACATCCACAAGAAGTCATAGGGTCTTCTAATATAGAGTATAATGTAACAGCTTCAACTGCACCTTGAGATATTTGGTTTACAGTTTCATTTACAGAGTTCCATACACCTGTTCTATCGTCTAAACATTCACCTTTTTCTATTGGTTGACAAGGACCTGTAGGGTCTAATTCTTTAGTAGCTTTAGCATCTAACCAGCTAACTGCTCCACAAAGACCAAGTCTTTCAGGAGTAACAACACAAACGTGAGCTGGTGCAAATGATTGACATAAGTTACAAGAATAGAAAGTCTCTACACTTTCATCAACCAATGAAGCTAATCTCTCATCTCTAGCATTGTATTTAGCTATTGCCTCACCTTTTAATTCAGAAACTTTTTCAGCATCTGTAATTATAGTTATTTCACACTTATCAACAACTGATTCAAATTCATCTAACATCTTAGCATATAAAACTTCTCCTATATGCTCAAGTCTAAAGCCTTTATCAAATGCATCTTTAGAGATTCTTACCCAAGCCATATCTCTTTGTCCAACGTGCATTACACCTTCTATATAGTTTAAGAAGTAGTGGAAACGTCTTTCAAGAACTGGTTCGAAATCTTCTTGCATGTTTTTACCAGCTATCTTAACTATTACAGCAAGTGGTAATCTTAATACACCATCTGCTTCAACTTCATCTATGTTTGGTCCTATTATTTCTATCTTATGGTCTTCAACTTCAGTTGCTTCTTTCTTAACAACAAGCTCCCAAGCTTCAGTTTTATTTCCACCAAATTCAGCAAACATGTCGCTCTTTCTAATTCTTTCACCTTCAAATGCTGCTGCAAATGAAACTGGTATAGGTATTTCAGTAACTTTTATTTTTATTCCTCTAGCTTCTAATGAAGTAGCCACTATCTTATCATAATCTTTTTGAGTTAATAAGTTCATTGGAACTTCAAGAACAGTTTGGTCAGTTATAACTGGGAATCCTAAAGCTATTGCTCCAGCACCTGCAGATACAACTAATTCACTTAATGGTCCAAATGCATTTACAAATGCAGGAACTCTATTAGCTGTGTATTCTAATAATCCGTTTAAATCACCAGGAGTTAATCCACCGAATATTAATGCTGCTCTTACTGCAACAGATACAACGTGGATAACAGAAGTTACATCATATCCTAGAGGTATAACTCTTAGCTCAAGACCCATTTTTACTCCAGCTTCTATAGCTTGGTCTATAACCTTACCAACTAAGAAAGTTAATAAACCTTTAGATTGGTAATCTTTTATAACTTTTGCTGCTGATTCAGCATCAGGACATTCACCAAGAACAACTGCAACACCAGGTATATCTCCTGTAACTAGTGGTACACCAAGTGATCTGATTATAGGGTCAGTTATATGACCTGCACATGGCTCACTATATGGAGCATCTATAGTTGAGTATTTTAATGCTTCAATTACTTCTGCCGCTAAAGCAGTAGCTAAACCAGCATTAAAAGCATGTTCTAATAAATGCGTTCTATTGATTAAAGATTTTACTACTTCTAAAGCACCTTCTAAGTCCCCTAAAGTGTTCATTTTTTGTCCTGTTGCAGCATATATACAAGGTAATGAATATGCTGTATCAGGGAAAGCTACTTTATGTTCTTTTCCGTTTTTTTCTATAGCTTCAGCTAGCATAGCTTGAGCTGCACCCAAAGCTTGTTCTGACCCTGTAAAGATTATATTATATAGATTCATTCTATTTCCCCCTTTAATATTTACACCTATTTTTTATTAACTATACCCTAAAAACCCTAGAAAGCAAATCCACCTTCATTTAACTCTAAGAAAGAGTCTGCATATAAAGATGCCCCGTTGATTATGTCACAAGATTTTACAGTTTTCATTAATTCTGGGTCACATGGATTCATTATAGCTGAACTAAATCCATTAGCCATTGCCATTGCTAAGAATGCACTATCTAAAACAGGTCTAACATGTTTAGGACATCCATTAGATACATTAGATAATCCTCCTGTAGTTAAAAGTCCCATTTCAGTCATCATTTTTATAGCTTCTAAAACTTCTACTTGTTTTTCTTGCATACCCTTTATAACTAAGCATAATGGGTCAAATAATATATCAGTTGGCTCCATTCCTAGCATTAAGCCTTTTTCTAGTATTTCTTGGCAGTAAGCCATACGTTCATCGTTATCTCTTGGGATACCTTCTTTTGCACATAAACCTATAACCATTGATTCATATTCAGCTGCTATATCTATTAAATCAAATCTTGAACCAGCATCAGCAGAGTTTATTATTGGTTTTGCATTAGTTCTATCATAAACTTTAAGTCCAGCTTCGATAGCCTTTTTATTAGCTGTATCTAATGCTATAGGAACATTGTTAAATTCAGATTGAAGTAGCTTAACTCCCCATGTCATTATCTCTTCGCCATCTCTTTCAGCAGGTCCTATATTGAAATCTATATAGTGTGCTCCTGCTTCTAATTGTTCTTTTGCTCTTTTTAATATTGGAGCTGGATCTCTTTCTGCTAATGCCTTTCTTATTGAAGGTGAGATACAGTGTATTCTTTCACCTATAATCATAAATTTTTCCATTTATAATGTCCCCCTTTAAATTTAATATTAATAGTTAGTTAATATTTTATTAGTTTGTTTGGCATGCTTTTTCTTGGTATCCTTTTAAGAACTTAGGTAATTCCATAGATTCTTCTGGTCCTATAACTACATTCCATCCTGGTAAGTTATCTTCTATATCACCTTTAAGTACTGCAACTTTTCCTGGAATGATAATGTCTTTACAATTAGTTACTTCTTCTACTTTACTTTCTTTAATGAAAGCAGATATTGAATTTCCACCAAATTTACCAGCAGCCCAAGATGTAAGAACTGAATATCCACCTGCATCTGGTATTACTAACCATACTGGAACTTTTGATCTTTCTATATCTCCAGCAACTATGAAATAAGTTAATGCAAAGTCAACAGTAACTAGTACTGGAGAATTTTCATCTGGGTTATTAATTGGGTAAATCTTTGGTTCAACTCTCATTGGTCTTTGTGGGTCAGTGTATATATTTTGTCTTAATGCAAATAATGGTAATGCTTTAGCATAACTAATATCATCTATTACTATTATAGAACCATATTTTATAGTAAATATTGATGATAAAGCAATTTCCATCATAGGATTTGAGTTAGATAATCTATTTGCAAACACTATTGAAGGATATCCAAATGTTCTATCTTGTTCTTTTAAAGCTATTCTTCTAACTTGCACAGCATTAGTGTAAGTATCTTTTATATTTTCTCCAGTTACATCTAATACTAATTCTTTATATCCAGCAGATTGAACTAATTCAACTGTTTCATATAATTCTTCTAAGCTAGCGGCTTTTACTCCTAATGGTAAGTTTGCTCCTTTAACTACTTCTATCATATCTTTGTAGTTATCTTTAGTTGCTCCATATACCATTGGTCTAGCATCTTTTAATACTTCAACAGCTTCTTTTATTGCTTGTGCATCATCACAAGCTAAAATATAAGCTACTTCTAATCCACTACCTTTTATTTTGTCTATTAGTTTTAAATATGCATCTTTGTCTCCACAGTATTCTAAAACAACCATTTCAACTTTCATTTGTTCACCAATTCTTATATAGTCAACTTTTTTCATGTTAGCTATTTTAGCGTCTACTGCTTCATCACTCATACAAGTACAGAATGAAACTGCATATCTATTTCTACTTACTAATGTTTTTTCATGTCTAAATAATACTGTTTCCCCACCTAGTTCATATTCAGATGCTCCAGCACCAACTTTTAATGCTTTCATTAAAGGTGCAGTAGCTTCTGATAGTTTCGCTATAGCGTCATCAGACATATGTGGGCATTTACCTACTTCTACAGCTCCTGAAGCAACCTTCATAGAGAAAGCCATACAAGTTGGGAATCCACAATCCTTACAGTTTTTCTTTGGTGTTAATTTAAATATATCTAAAGCTTTTAATGCCATTATTTTCTCCCCCTAACCTTAACAATTTAATTAAGCTAATGCGTTAACCAATTCTTTTATAGTTTCTATTGATTTTGGATGACGAAGTATAACTGCGTTTGAACCACCTACTAAAACACTTGCTGCAGTTGAAACTTCCATTGCTATAGTTCTTTCTTCTGGACAACCCCAATCTGGCTCATCTTCCACTGGAGCTATAGCTTCTTTAACATGACCTACTTCGAAAGCTACTGGTGTTATGATAGGCATTTGTAATGTCTTATCATTTTGACCAAATGCTGCAAGTCTAATTCTATCCATAGTAGATGCAACATATTCATATCCATAACCAACTGCTGAACATCCAACATTCATAACTATATTTTCACCTTTAACGCCTAATTGAGTTAACAGTACGTTTAATTGTTTTGCTAGGTTTATATCAACAGAAGATTCTGCTCCAACTTTGTGTGAATAAGCCATTCCAGCTGATGCTCCTACTCCTTTGTAGTTATCTTCTACTGCTGACATAAATAGACAGTTATGACCATCCAATGTTTGAGCTAATTTTTCAAACAGTTTACCATCTTTTTCATGATTTCCTGAACCAGCTACTACTAAAGGCAATGTTATTGCTTCAACTACTGCTTTAGCCACTTCAGCACAGTCATCAACTGATTTATCTAATCCATTTGGGTCAGAACCATCAAATTTTAAACAAATAAAATCTGCTTGTGTATTAGCTTCAACATATTTAGCCCATTCTACTGGACAATTAGCTACATCTTTGTATAACTCTTTATATGAATCAGTCCAGCTTTCAGGATAAACGTCTGATATTTGTATACCTATTTTTGGAGTATTCCCTACTTCTCCATCAAAACTATAAAAAGGTAATACATTTTCCCCACCTAATTTAATTGCTTTTTCCCCTATTCCTACTTCAACTTCTGATATTTTTCCAGAATATTTTTGAGTAGACATTTTAAATGCCATATTTTTTTCCCCCTTAAGCCTATTTTAATTCTAATTTAGCAAAAATTTCTTTCATAGCCACTTTAGATTTTGAATCTTCAGGTAAATCAACTAAAGGAATACCTGTAGAATCATATTCATATATCAATTCATCCATAGGTACAACACCGATTAGCTCTAGGTTATGTTTTTCTATTTCCTCTTTGACACCATCATTCATAACCCCATTTGGAACCTTATTTACAATTAGAAGTATTCTTCCAACATTTAATTTTAGTTCCTCAGCTAAATCTCTTATTCTAGCAACAGCTTGTATACTACGTCTTGAGCAATCACTAACCAATAAAAGCGTATCAACATGTCTAGTAACTTTTCTGCTTAGATGTTCCATACCAGCTTCGTTGTCCATGACTAAGTATTTGTAGTGACCAGATATTTTGTTTACTTGTTCTCTAAGTATCCCATTTACAAAACAGTAACATCCTTCCCCTTCTGATCTCCCCATTACTAATAAGTCATATCCTTCGCCTTCTTCAATTATAGAATTTAATCTAAATTGTAGATATTGTGCTTTTGTCATACCGCCTGGGAATGCATTGCCTAACTTTTCTCTTTGATTTACTTCTTCTCTTATTTCTCCTATTGTTGCTTCAACTTCAATACCTAATACTTCATTTATGTTAGCATTAGCATCAGCATCTACAACCAATACTGGTCCCTTATTGTCCTTAACCAAATAATCAATCAAAAGCCCTGTGAGACTTGTTTTACCAGTTCCACCTTTTCCTGCAACAGCTATATTGTATCCCATTTTAAGACTTCCCCCTTAAATCTAGCCACAGAGCCTTATGTACTCTGTTTACTTATTATAATTTAGGTACAGAATGAACACATTCTCCATGTACATCATGAAGTGCTTCCATTAGTCCTTCAGATAAACTTGGATGTGGATGTATTGCATCCCCTACTTGTTCTACAGTTAATCCTAGATGAACAGCAAGTGATAACTCTGTTAATAAATCTGTAGCATGAGGACCTACTACTGCTGCACCTATTATTTTATCTGTTTCTTTATCAGCTATTATTTTTACAAATCCTTGGAAATGTCCTATAGCCTGTGCTTTTCCAAGTCCTCTAAAATCAAATTGACCTACATTGTATTCTACACCTTCAGCTTCAAGTTGTTTTTCAGTTTTACCAACACCAGCAACTTCAGGTTCAGTATAAACACATCTTGGAATTGCTCTATAATCTACTACTTTAGTTTTTCCTAAAGCATTTTCAACTGCAACAATACCTTCTTTAGAAGCAACATGTGCTAAGAAAGGAGTATCTATTATATCACCTATTGCATATATACCTTCTACATTAGTTTCAAGATGCTCATTAACTACTACTTTTCCTCTTTCCATTTCAATTCCTATATCTTCTACTCCAGAATTATCAAGGTTAGGTCTTCTACCAACACATACTAATGCATATTGTGCTTCTATAACCTTTCCATTAGAAAGAGTTGCAACAGCTTTACCATCAACTACTTCACAAGTTTGTACTCCAATACCTGTAATAACTTTAATCTTATCTTTCTTAAATTGTCTAAGTAGTTGTTTAGCTACATCTTTATCTTCATTTAATAGTATCTGGTCAACCATTTCAACTATAGTTACTTCTGTTCCTAAGGCTCTAAAGAATTGCCCTATTTCACATCCTATAACTCCACCACCTACTATTAACATAGACTCAGGTATATCTTCAAGTCCAAGAACTTCATCACTAGTTATTACAATTTTTCCATCATATGGGAACATTCTTGGTACAACTGGAACAGAACCATTAGCTAGTATTATCTTATCCGCTTTTATAGATTCTACTGTTCCATCATCTTTTGTTACTTCTATAGTATTTTTATCAATCAATTTTCCAAAACCATTAACTAGTTTTACGCCTCTTTTTTCAAATAGGAATTCTATACCACTTATTAATTGATTTACAACTTTATTTTTTCTTTCCATTATAGCAGTGAAATTTGGTGTAACTGTACCATCTATCTCTATACCAAAATCCTTTGCTTCCCTCACAGTATTTAATACCCCTGAAGAAGCAAGAAGTGCTTTAGTTGGTATACATCCTGCATTTAAGCAAGTTCCTCCAACTCTTCTTTTTTCAATAACTGTTACCTCTGCACCAAGCATAGAAGCTTTTATAGCTGCTACATATCCTCCTGGTCCACCACCTACTACTACTATTTTCATCCTTAATTCCCCCAAACCTTATAATCTACAATCTTGTAATACTATAAACCTGCGGCATCTAGTATAGCAGGTATATTTTCTTCTGCCCCAATTGCCATTATATGAACACCATCACATAAATCTTCTTCTTTTAATTGTTTGATAAGTTCTCCTGCCATTTTTATTCCCTCACTTACCCAGTTTTCTTTTCCAGCTGCTCTTAATCTTTCGATTTGTTCATCTGGCACAAATATTCCTGGTACATTTGCAGTCATAAATTTAGCCATTCCTGGAGATTTTAAAGGTACTATTCCTGCTAATACCTTACAATCCATATCCCTTGTTAGTTCTCTAAACTTTCTCATTGTATTTATGTCATAAAGTGCTTGAGTTTGGAAAAATTTAGCTCCAGCTTTTATTTTCTTTTGCATTTTTAATAATTGAACTTCTATTGGAGAATATTCTGGAGTTACTGATGCTCCTAGATAAAAATCTGGAGAACCTTTTAATTTATTACCAGCCATATCCGTACCTGCCATTAGAGTTTCAGCAGTTTGAAGTATCCCTACAGAGTCTAAATCAAATACTCCTTTAGCCTGTGGATGGTCTCCTACGCTAGTATGGTCTCCTGTTAATGCCAACAAACTGTTTATTCCAAATACACCTGCTGACAACATTTCTCCTTGTATAGCTATCCTATTTCTATCTCTCCCCGTTATTTGAATCACTGGCTCTAATCCAGCATCTTTTAGTAATTTACATGTAGCAAGAGAAGTTGCTCTCATAACTGCTGATTGAAAGTCTGTTACATTTGCTGCGTGAACTCTTCCAACTAACGGCTTCGCACACTCAATTAAATGTGAAAGGTCAGTCCCTTTTGGAGGAGCCATCTCAGTAGTAACTGCAAATTTTCCACTCTCTAGTGTTTCTCTTAATAAGCTCATCTCTAATCCCCCTTTTAACCTTCTAAAAAAAACTTTTATGAATTCGCTGTTGCTTCTTTCTTTTTCTTTGCACTTAAGCTTCTTGGATTATTTTGCTTAGAATAGTCTTTTGGTGGTCTTATTTCTGCTAAATTCTCTAATTGCCCTATAGATTCCAATCTTTCATATATTTTTATCCAAGCACAATCATTTTCTGGATTTACTTCACATTTACCATTTTTAGCTCCACCACAAGCCCCATTCATAAGACCTTTAGCACACATAGTTACTGGACATATTCCACCTGTCCAACCAAGTTCACAGTCTCCACAAGCTTTACAAGCTTCTTCATATTCTCCAACCCTTTGTACTTCCCCTATAAACAAAGTGTTGTTAGCTGGATAAACTGGTTTATTTTTTAGGTTTTTAACTATTGTTTGTGTTCCATCTCCACATGCTAAAGATAAAACTGCATCAGCTTCTTTAGTTTCTTCTTTTAGAGCCTTTAAGTCCTTTTTAGACTTTAAAAGGTTACAAGCAGGATCAAGCATTACATATCCTAAGATTTTTTTGCCTTCACCTTCAAGAGTTTCCTTCATTTTTAGAACTTCTTCTTCTCCACCACTCTTACAAGTCGCTGCACATTGATTACAACCAACTAAAACTAGCTTGTCAAAATTCTTTAAGTACCCTAGCACTTCTTCCAATGGTTTATTTTCAGAAATTATCATATCTACTTCCCCCCTAAACCTTCCACAATATCTATCTATTTATTGTTTTGCAACTTACAAGCTTTAACTACGTGTTTTGCAAGTATAGATGTTGTAACTGAACCAACCCCCGCTGGAACTGGAGTTATCATCGATACTTTATTTAAAACTGCATTTGTATCAACATCTCCACATAAATTTCCTTCTTCATCAACATTTATACCAACGTCTATAACTACTGCTCCATCTTTCACAAAACTTTCATCTACCATCTTAGCTCTACCAATAGCTGCTATCAATACGTCTGCTTCCGCAGCTACATCTGATAAGTTTTTAGTCTTTGAATGGCATATTGTAACAGTTGCATGTTCACTTAATAAAAGCATTGATACTGGCTTCCCAACTACCATTGATCTTCCAAGAACTGTTACCTTACTTCCTTTTAAATCAACATTATAATGTTTTAATATTTCTACTACTGCTGTAGGAGTACATGGTGGGAATCCACTCTTATCACCTTCCATGACTTTAGCAGAGTTTATTGGACTAAAACAATCTACATCTTTTTCTGGCGCAATGACATATTTTATAACTTCTTCATTTAAGTGTTTTGGAAGTGGTCTAAAACATAATATACCATTAACATCCTTATCATCATTAGCTTTCTTTAAAACATCAATATATTCTTCTTGAGTTATATCTTCAGCTAATTCCAACACTTCAGTTGTTATACCAATGTTTTGACATCTTTTTAGTGCTCCTCTTTCATATGATAAATCATCGCTTCTTGCTCCAACTCTAACTATTGTTAGCTTAGGATTTATACCTTCTTTAACTAGTAACTCGACTTCTTTTATTAAGTCTTCACTAATCTTATCAGCTACAGGTTTTCCTTTTATAATCTGTCCTTTAGTTGACATTACTTCCATATATTCACAACTCCCCTACAAGCAAACTTAAATTAATTTATTCTATATACCACATATTAATAACATAGTATTTACTTTCGTCATTTAAAAATTATTTTCCAAGAGCTTTTTCAACTTTAGCATAAACTTCATCACAAGTTTTAACGCCATCTTCAACTAATTTATCTACTTCTGTTTTTACTTTACTAACATATTCTTGATCTTGTATAGAATTTATATTTATAACTACATTTAATTGTCCACCAAGTATAGCAGCTCTTAAACATTGAACCCCTACACCAACATCGCTTATAGCAAGTCTTGAACCTTTATCAACTAAATCTTCATGTAACTTAATAGCTTCATAACAAACTCTTACTATATTTAATGGCACTTCACAAGCAACTTTTAGTGCTTTTTCCATTGTTTCTGCTTTTATTCTTTTTTCTTCTTCTGTTTCTTTAGGAAGCCCATAAGCTTTTGATAATGGTAAGAAACATTCTGCATCATCATCTATCATTTTTAATAAATCTTTTTCTAATTTTCCTGCTTTACTTAATATATCTTTTACACTTTCTTCATACTCAGCATACTTTTTCTTTCCTATTGTAAGATTACATACCATACTCCCTAAAGCCATACCAATTGCACCAACTAGTGCGGCAGCTCCCCCGCCACCTGGTACTGCTTCTTTAGAAGATAGTACTTCTACAAAATCAACACAAGTTTTATCTGCTATTTTCATGATAATCCTCCTTAAAAGGATGTAGGAAAATATCTCAAATTATCTTAGAGATATTTCCTACTCTTTATTTATAAATTAATACACTTAGAATAATCCAGCTATTACTCCGTTTTCATCAACATCTATTTTTTCTGCTGCTGGAACTTTTGGTAATCCTGGCATTTTCATTATTTCTCCAGTAAGTGCAACTATAAATCCAGCCCCTGCTGAAATTGATGCTTGTCTTACAGTTATTCTAAATCCTGTTGGTCTACCTAATTTAGTTTGGTCATCAGTTAAAGAATATTGAGTTTTAGCCATACATACTGGAACTTTAGTAAATCCAAGTTTTTCTAAGTTAGCTATTTCTTTATCAGCTTCTGGAGTATAATCTACACCATCTGCTCCATAAATCTTAGTAGCTATAGCATTTATCTTATCTTTTATAGATAAATCATCTTCATAGCAGAATCTAAAATTATTTTCTTCTTCATCTAATAATCTTAAAACTTCTTTAGCTACTGCAATTCCACCTTCTCCACCTTTTGCCCATACTTCAGAAAGAGCAACATTAACGCCTAATTCTTTACACTTGTCTTCAACAAGTTTAAGTTCAGCTTCAGTATCAAGTGGGAATCTGTTTATTGCAACAACTGCTGGTAATCCATATACTTGAGTTATGTTTTCAACATGTTTTAATAAGTTTGGAAGTCCTTTTTCAAGAGCTTCTAGATTTTCTTCATTTAAATCTGTTTTAGCAACTCCGCCATTGTATTTTAATGCTCTTACAGTAGCAACTATTATAACAGCATCTGGTTTTAAGTTTGCCATTCTACATTTTATATCTAAGAATTTTTCTGCTCCAAGGTCAGCACCGAAACCAGCCTCAGTTATTACATAATCTGCAAAGTGCATAGCCATTCTTGTAGCTATAACAGAGTTACATCCATGAGCTATATTTGCAAATGGTCCACCATGTACAAATGATGGTGTTCCTTCAAGAGTTTGAACTAGGTTTGGTTTTAAAGCATCTTTTAATAATGCAGCCATAGCACCGTTAGCTTTTAATTGTCTCGCTGTTACAGGTGCACCTTCGTAGCTATATCCAACGATTATGTTTCCTAATCTTTCTTTTAAGTCAGCTATATCACTTGCCAAACAGAAAGCTGCCATTATTTCAGAAGCAACAGTTATATCAAATCCATCTTGTCTAACTGCTCCATCACCTTTTTTACCCATACCATCAACGATATTTCTAAGTTGTCTATCGTTCATGTCTACACATCTTCTCCAAGTTATTTTCTTAGGGTCTATTCTAAGTTCATTTCCTTGGTGAATATGATTGTCAAGCATAGCAGCTAAAAGGTTATTAGCAGCTCCTATAGCATGAAAATCTCCAGTGAAGTGTAAGTTTATATCTTCCATAGGAACAACTTGTGCATATCCTCCACCAGCTGCCCCTCCTTTAACACCAAATACTGGTCCTAGAGATGGTTCTCTTAAAGCAACTAATACATTTTTATCTAATTTTGCAAATGCATCAGCAACACCGATAGTAGTAGTAGTTTTTCCTTCACCTGCTGGAGTTGGGTTTATAGCTGTAGTTAATATTAACTTAGCTTTTTTCCCAGTTTCTCTTTTTAGAAGATTGTAGTCAACTTTAGCTTTGTATTTACCATATAGTTCTACATCTTCTTCACCTAGTCCTAATTTTTTTGCAACCTCTCTAATATCTTGAGGCTTAGCTTCTTGAGCTATTTCAATGTCAGATTTAAATCCCATAACTGAATCTCCTCCCACAACCTAAATAGATTTAAAATATAATTTTTGTATAAATTGTATTAATATGTAAAAATTATATTTTATAAGATAATTATACATGTAAAATTGCTTAAAAACTAGCTACTAAGCTATTAAAATATCTTTACTTAATAGCTAGTCATTTATCTAATTAATCATTCATTACCTATCTAATACCTATTTATTACCTTTAACCAACAAACCAATTATAAATCAAAATTTCTATTTATCTTTAAGTGACATTAATTTCTCTTTTATTTCTTTAATTTGTGCTTTTGTTGTTTCACTAGAATCATATGGAGATTGATTAGCTCTATCAGAATCTATAACATCTTGATTGTAATAGATAAATCCTAAAGATTCGCCATCTTCTAAGTTTTGTATTATAAATTCTTCATCTTCTTTATTTCTGATTTTGTTACCTACAACAAATACCTTATTTACGCCTATATCATGACCAAGTTTTTTAACTTTTCTATAGGTTTGTAGACTTCTTTCACCTGGCTCTACAACTACTATAAAAGCATCTACACCTTGAGCTGTTCCTCTTCCTAAGTGTTCAATTCCAGCTTCCATATCCATAACAACTACATCTTTATTTTGTAGTATTAAATGAGAACAGAGTCTTTTTAAAAGAACATGCTCTGGGCATACACATCCAGTACCACCAGAATCTACTGTTCCTAATGTAAGTAATCTCACTCCATTGTATTCTTTACAGAAATTTTCAGGTATATCGTCTACTTTAGGATTCATCTTAAACATTTTTCCAAATGAACCTACAGAAGCTGCTGTTCTATCTGAAACTAACTTTTTCATTTCTGATATAGGTACTATTGATTCATATACTTCTTTTGGAAAACCTAGTGCTAAAGCTAAATTAGCATCAGGGTCGGCATCAACAGCAACAACTCTGTATCCGTCTTCAGCAAACATTCTAGAGAGCATTGAAGAAAAAGTCGTTTTACCTACTCCACCTTTACCTGTTATTGCTATCTTCATAATCCCTACCACCTTTATTACTATTTGCTTTTTATTTTATTTATTTATTTTTTAGTGTAGTTATCTATTTTTTAAACACTAAAAATAAACTACAGCTAGTCCTTACAGGAACCAATTACATTTACCCTACTAGCTTTTCAAAGCAGCATGTATAGTTTTAGTATTCTTCATTATATTGTTTATATTTTATTTATTCAGTATATTCATTGTATTTCGATATTATTTTCTTTAATATTTGACTTTATTCAACCATAAAATCTTCATTTAGATATAAAATCGTTTTTTCTAAGCCTCTAGCCATTTTCTAAGCTTCTGCTTCAACGCCCATTTTTTCTTCAACTAATGCTTCGAAGTGAACACGTTTCTTTTCTATATCTTCTATTATTGTAGCTGCTAACTCTTTTGGATTTGTATTTACAGTAAATGTTGCACCAACTTTATCTTTTAATTCGCTAGTTAATATATCTACTGCTCTTGAAGAACCAGCTATTGGAGGCATTATTCCTAGATAAGTGTCTATACCAGAAGCTACAACATAACATCCTATAGCAACTGCTTTTTCTGACATCCACTCTGGAGCTATACCTACAACTGGAAGGTCACACATATCCATATCTAAGTATTTAGCTGCTGCTCCAACTAAATCTAATATACGGCTTATATCAACGCAAGAACCCATATGTAGTACTGGTGGGATTCCTACTAATTTACAGACAGTTGCAAGACCTTTACCTGCATATTTTTCTGCTGCATCAGTTTCCATTAAACCAAATTTTGCTGCTGCTGAAGCACCACATCCTGTAGTAACTACTATTATGTCGTTTTTAATTAACTCTTTCATTATTGTTACATGAGCTTCATTTGAAACTCCTTTAGCGTTGTTACATCCAACTACACCAGCTGCTCCTCTTAATACTCCAGATTTTAAACAGTCTGTTAATGGCTTAACTGTTCCTGCTGGGTCTATATGAGAGTTTACAACTCTGTCTAATTGATTTACTACTGCTTCTACACTATACCCAACTGTTGCCCCTGATTTTAATTCAGGTATAAGTACTTTTGATTTATCTCTATTTTTAAAGTTTAAGATTGCTTCTTTAACTATTGATTTAGCATCATCAAGAGCTTGTTCTTCTCTGAATTCAATATAAGTTGAACCTGTTATTTTAGCTTTTGGAGAAGTTGTTACAAATTTAGTATGGTAACAATCTGCTACTCTAGCTAGTGCAGGGAATATACATTGAACGTCAACTATTACAGCTTCAACTGCTCCAGTTACTATTGCAAGTTCTTGTTGGTGGAAGTCTCCTGCTATTCTTACACCATGTCTCATTGTGATTTCATTACCTGTACAACACATACCAGCTAAGTTTATTCCATCTGCTCCAACTTCTTTAGCTAAAGCTACTAAATCTGGTTCTTCTGAAGCTAAAACTATCATTTCTGATAATGCTGGCTCATGTCCATGTAATATTATATTAACTTTATTTTCTTCTAATACTGCTAAGTTAGCTTCTGTTCTTCTTGGTACTGGAGTTCCAAATAAGATATCGCTTAGACGAGTACCTATCATAGAACCACCCCAACCATCAGCCATAGAAGTTCTTAGACTCATGTGTATTAAACTATCTATATCACCAGTACATCCTATATGAGTAGAGTGCATTATTGTTGCAATTTCTCTATCTATAGCTCTTGGTTCTATAGCATATTCTTTCCATATTTTTTGTCTTGGTTCTGGTGCATTTTTTATAAATCTTAATGTCCCAAAAGGTTTACCAAATTCCATTAATGCAATTTCTGCCACTTCATGTGCTACATCATAGATATCTCTACCTTCTGTTTCTACATCCCATTCTTTAGCTAAAGTAATTAACTTAGCTTCGTCTCTTATTTTATAGTTTCCATTTGGATCAGCTAATGCTAATGTATGTGCTATATCTCTAGCATGGTCTGAATGGGCAGCTGTCCCACCAGCAACCATTCTTGCAAAGTTTCTACCTACTATAGTATGCTCATCTGCTCCACATAACCCTCTTGGAGTTTTAGGACTTATTCTACATGGTCCCATTCCACATATTCTACAGCAAACCCCTTGAAGACCAAAACCACATTGTGCTTTAAAGCCTGCTTTTCTATCATACATTGTTTCTACGCCTTCTTCTCTAGCTTTTGCTATCATCTTCTGGCTGTTTAAATCAATTGTTAACATTTTTTCATCCATATTCCTATCCCCTTTTTTTGATTTTTAAAATCCCCCAGGTGACTGACTTCATGTCATAAAATAATAAAATAAATGCTTTCTAAGTTGATTATATACTAATTTTCAGCACTTTGCTTTAGATTTAAATATTTTTTTAACAAAATTAGATAATACATAAAAATTTTATTTTTAATGCCTAATTTAAGTTAATTTAACTGCTTATTTTTGGCTATTTTTTAATACTTAAGCCTACTTTTTTGATACTTTAGTTTAATTAAATTATGTTTTGATTTTTTAAAATCAATTTTGAATTATTTCTAGTCAATTTTTTGATATTACATCTTATTTGTGTGTTTGTTATTTCTCACTACTTTTTTGGACTTGTTACAGATTTTTACTCCCTATACCATAATTAGTAAAAACTTCTTAGAATAGCATTTTTTGGACTAATTTTTTGAATTTTTTTATTTTTCCTACTTTAATATTAATTATAGCTTCAAATTGAACATTTGTATATATTCATTTGAAGCTATAATTATTTTTTATATAAAATTTTTTTAATATTGCATTAATTCAGATATTATGACTACTTTTTATCTTTTAACGCATCTATTTTACACACTTAATGTTTTTATTTCATACTTTTCGCTACAATAGCTCCATATGCAATAGAGTATAATTTAGATTCATGTGAATCAGCTCTTGATACTAAAACTATAGGAGCTTTTGCACCCATAATTATACCTGCTGATTTAGAATCTGCCATATATGTAAAGGCTTTTCCTATTCCATTACCAACTTCTATTGTTGGAACCAGTATAATATCTACATCTCCAGATACTTCACTCTTAAATCCTTTTATCTCACTAGCTTCTTTTGAAACTGCTAAGTCAAAAGCTAAAGGACCTTCTACAATTACATTATCTCCAAATTCTCCTGCTTGACAAGCTTTTGCTAACATATCTGCATCTACAGTAGCTTGCATTTTAGGATTTACTTTTTCCTTAGCTGCTAAGCATGCAACTTTTACAGTTTCCATACCTAAAGATTTTGCTGCTTTTATAGAATTTTTTAATATTTTTGCCTTTTGTTCATAGTCAGGAGCTATATTCATTCCTCCATCTGTAGTTATCAACAGCTTATGGTATTTTTCTAACTCATATACCATAACATGGCTTAATAAACTATCAGTTCTAAGACCATAATCTTTATTTAACACTTCTTTTAATATAACAGATGTATCTAATAATCCTTTCATTACAAAATCAGCTTCTTTACTTGATACTAATTTAACTGCTATTTCAGCACAGTCTTTAATATCATCCTTGTCAATAATTTTAATTCCACCCAAATCAAATTCTATTTCTTTTGATATTTCTCTTATCTTTCCTTCATTTCCAACTAATATAGGAGTAATTATATTTCTTTCTACAGCATCCTTTATCGCCATTAAAACTTCTTTGTCGTGAGCTGCTGCTACAGAAAGTACTATTTTTTCTCCTCCTTTAAGCTGCTCTAAAATATCATCTAATTTCTTTATCAAAAGTAACCCCTCCCTTATATATATTTAACTAAATAATACCATATTTGATATATCTTTTCTCAATTTATTTTTTATGTTCTAAAAAATTTGTATAACTAAAATCTGCTTTAATATTTAATTATTACAAGTTCAAGATATTTATGAAATATAATATTACAAAGAGTAAATAAAGGTAAAAAGCTCCCAAACGAAGTAAATAAAAAAGTGGTACAACATAATAAATGTTCTACCACTCTTAATTAATAAAAATTTAATAACATCAAATAAAACTCACTAACATCAAATCCAACCTAATAAAATAAAACCTAATAGAATCTAATACAGTTTAACAACATTCTTACTTGTTTATACCAAGCTCTCTTAAACAAGCAATCGTAATCTCATCCTGTGGATTTAATTCATAAGCTCTTTCTATATAGTAAGTTGCATCATCAATATCACCATTGTTTAAGTAAGCCATACCTAAATTACAAAGAATTTCTGGGTCTTCTTTTATCTTGGCAGCTTGCTCAAAATACTCTATGGCTTTATCTAAATTATTTTTAGAAGCTTCACAAAGCCCTAATTCAACTATAGCATCTACTTGCTTAGGTTTTATTACTAATATCTTCTCAAAATACATTTTAGCCTGCTCTATTTCGCCCATACCCTTATATCCTAGTCCTATCATAAACAGTAAATTCCACCAATCCATATGTTCTTCTTCTAATGGCAGTAGTTTTTCTAATCCTTCTTTGAACTTACCATGGAATATAAGTGTATATCCTTCTTCATACTGTACTTTAAAATCCATCTTTCCTAAATTTTCTTGTATTTCAGCCACTAAGTCAGCATCTAGACCTAATCTTAATGCATCTTCCCATGTCAGTTTAGTCTTCAAATATTGACCTTGATTATAATAATGATAACCTAAATGATAATAACCTAATGCAAAATCACTATCAATATCTATTATCTTTTCAAGTTTGGCCATCGCTTCAAGTAAAAATGCATTCATAGCTTTATCATCTAGGTCTTTTTGATATTGTTTTGCTATCTCTTGGCACACAATTGCATAATTATACATTGCATCTAAATCATCTGGATACATAGTTATAAATGCTTTTATATATATTAAAGAATCTGTATGTTCACCAATCTCAAAGTACTTTCTAGACATGTATCCCATATATGCTTTTAAATCTAAGTTAATATCCTTAGCCAAAGCATCTAAAAACTTTTCATATTCTCCATTGTTTTTAAATTTACTATCTATACCAATTATATATATCATTGCATCTGCTATAGACATTGAGTTTAACTTATCTTGAGCAGTTTTTTCTTTTATTCCTTTTACTAGTACCTCATTTTTTATAGGTACATCTAGTCCACCTTTTGGCACATCATAACTCTTTAATTTAAATTCTCCACCATGCTTTATAGTTATAAAAGCTAGTTCTTCTGCCTTCTTTAGCAAATATTTTTCTATTTTAAAATCCATTTTTTCCTCCTAAATACTTAAATTTCTACTTTATGAGTTTTAGATTTCTCAAATATTTTTTTATCATCGTATTCAAATAAGACTATGTTTTCTTCTTCTCTTATTTCTGTATTTATATTATTTTTTAAATCCACAATATTAAATTTAAACGATTCAAAATGAACATATTTTATTATATGTTTTGCTGGTTTATCAACAAAATTAGGTAGATATGTTGATAAGTTATCATTATCTTGTAAAAATACATGACATCTATTCTTAAAGTCATCCACATCTAACTTATTAAAAAACTGTGGTATATTTGATGTCTTACCTAGCGAAATATAGTCATATTTTAATATATCATTAAATACATCATTGTCTATATTTATTTTTTCATTATAGAAGTCCAGTAATATTTTGTATAATTGATTTTTCCCCTGTGCCAAGTCAAAATACCCATTTTCATCAAAGTACTTAGCAAAAGTTTCAAAAAATTTAAAAGGACTTTGTTTGTAAAATCTGCCTATAACATATCTCATAGACAACACAAAGTTTTTAGAATTGTAGTATCTCTCAAGTATATCTTCTATATCCTTTAATTTCAATGTTTCTTCATAGCTTATATAATTATTGTATAAAAACTCATATGGAGCATAATCCTTATATTTAAATCCATGCTCATCTGCTACCTTTCTCATACCTGTACCCTTAATCATCTTTAAGAAGCCTAATTGTAAGTGTTCTATCCCTAGATTAAATACATCATTAAATGAGTTCTCAAAGCTTTCATAATCCTCATAAGGAAGTCCTGCAATTAAGTCTAAGTGCTGATGTATATTTCTATAAGATGCTACTGTCTGCACAACATGAGATAACTTTTTAAAATCATCTCTTCTTCCTACTGCATCAAGTGTTTTTTCATTTGTTGACTGCACTCCTATTTCAAACTGGAAAAGCCCTTCTTTACAATCAGCCAAAAACTCAAGCATCTTGTCATCTATCAAATATGCTGTAACTTCAAAATGATAGGTTGTATATCCATTATCATTTTTCATAAGAAAATCCATAATTTCCATAGCCACTTTTTTATTTGCATTAAAAGTTCTATCAATAAATTTAATTTGTGAGACTCTTGCATCTATTAAAGCTTTTAAATCTCTTTTTATTCTATCTAAGCTGAAATATCTCAGACCAGGAATGGTAGAAGATAAGCAGTATTGACAATTAAACGGGCAACCTCTTGACGACTCATAATATACTATTCTATTTTCATATTCCTTTGGATTTAAATTTTCATAAGGACTAGGAATCTCGTCCAAATTTTGAAGAAGTTCCATAGGTTTATTTGCTATTATCTCACTTCCTTGTCTATATACCAATCCGTCTACATTTTTTATTTCTTTCTTTCCTTTAAGATGAAGCACTAAATCTCTAAAGATTAATTCTCCTTCTCCATAAAGTATATAATCTACAAAATCGTATTTTTTCATTGCCTCATAGCTATCATAACTCACTTCTGGACCGCCCAAAGCTATTTTAGTATTTGGTCTAATTTTTTTTAGATTATCACAAAGTTTAACTATATCTCCTATATTCCAGATATATGTTGAGAACAAAATTATATCATATTCATTTTTGTATATATCTTTTAAAATATAATCTAAGTCATTGTTTATCGTATATTCTTTCATGTCAACTTCTATTAAATCCCTTACAAATTCTTTTAGGTATCTTATAGCTAAATTTGTATGAATAAACTTAGAATTCAACGTTGTTAATAAAATTTTCAAATATTTCTCACCTCTTTTTAATATTATACTGCTTTTTGTACCCCTTATAGGTTAAAATAGTATATGTAAAGTCTATATAACATTTATATAATTAGATTATTAATTTCAAGTAATATGAGGAAAGGAAGTTTTTTATGGAATTAATTGAAAAAGTATCTATCAACTCTTTATCAAAAAGAGATTTACTGCTTATTATAAAGTCTCTTGAATACACTAATGAAAATACCCAAATTAGTGATTTTATCGACCTTAGAAATAATATAGTAAAAGAATTATGTTTCTTAACTGACACTAAAGAAAAAGATTTTTTGGATTACTTAGAAAAAAACAGTAATCTCTAGTAACCTAAACCTTTTTAAACTTTAATATATAAATACCTGATTTAGAATTTATCTTTATGCTTAATATATTATCACTAAAGGTTTTCGACATAACTGTTATTTGATTAAATATGGGGTCTATTGTAGTATCGCCTTCTTCAAGGCTTATAAGACCTCTTGGGTCTATTTTTTTATTATACATTTTAACCCCAATTTTATATTTTCTCAACTTAACAACATATTCTGACATAGAAAAAATAAAATCTATATTATCTTCGTTTAATTCAGTCTCTTCACCTAAAATAGATAATATAGATTTTTTTATGCTTTTAATTCCTTCATTTTCTACATTTCTGTCTTCTATATAAATATCATATAAAATATTTAAAACACTTGGTAGAATACTTTCTTCATCATAATCTTCATATTTTAAATCAATATATTTATCAATTAATTGTATTGTGCTTATCCTTGCCATCTGAAACTTTACAATATCAGACTTGTCTAATTCTATAGAAAAACCTATTATCTTGTCTTTAATATTTTGTAGTAATTCGACATATTCAATTTTACTGTTATTTATAAGATTGTGCATGATAGAATTATACGCTACAGAACTTAATAAATAATCAAATAAGGATTCTTCTTTTTTAAAGTAACTCACATATTTTTTTATTAGTTTAACAACCTCATCTTCACTTTTTTGAATATTAGTATTTGATAAAATTAATGGTAATAAAATATTTAAAAAATTGACATTACCTATTTTTTCTCCATAAAATCTAAAGTAAATAAGTTCATCTTTCAATCTCTTTTCGTCTATATATACACATCTTTGAGTTTTATCATCTATTAAGGATTTTGTATTTATTATAATTAAATCTTTAAGAGCCTTACTTCCATTATTAAAAGAAGATGTGTAGACTTTTTTTATTAATACGTCATTCATAAATATATCCTTTCTCAAAAACTTAATTTAAATATCCTGCTATTAAAAAAAAAGAGACAGCCCGTTAAGAAGCTGTCATATATAGGGGGATAGTAGTGTACAAAAATCATTGTAATCTACTATCTATATATTATTATACGATACTACTTTTTTATATGTAAAGCATCAGTTTTCGACATCCCTATATTCTACAGTTATACAAATTGCGTACTAAGTTCAATTTTATTCTTTTTATTTCAACATTTTATTGTGTTACATTCTTTCTGGAGCGTGCATTCCCAACAGTTTCAGAGAATTTTCTAAAGTTTGCTTTGTAGCTAGCACCAAGGCAAGTCTCGATTTTCTAATCTCTAAATTTTCCACTAAAATTGGATTGTCATGATAAAATTTATTGAACGCTTGAGCTAAATCTAGCATAAATCTTGTAACTATGTGTGGCTCATTCTTCTTTAGAGCAAGTAAAATATTTTTATTAAATGATTCTATAACTCTAAGAACTTCTGCACTATCTTCGTCAGCCAATAGACTATAATCTATATCAGAAGTGATTTTTTCTTCTGCTTTTCTTAAAACTGCACAGCATCTAGCATGTGTATATTGAACATATGGTCCAGTCTCTCCATCAAAGCTCAATGTTCTTTCCCATGAGAAAGTATAGTCTTTTATTCTACTATTAGATAGTTCTTGGAATACTACAGCCCCAACACCTACTTGTTTAGATATTTCATCTACATTTTTAGCATCTGGATTTTTAGCTAGTATAATATCCTTAGTTTTATCTATAGCTTGATTTAATGCATCTTCTAAAAATACAACTCTTCCTTTTCTAGTTGACATAGTCCCTTCTTCAAGAGCTACCATACCAAATCCAACATGCACCAAGTCTTTTGCCCATTCATATCCCATAAGCTCAATTACTTTAAACCATTGTTGGAAGTGTAGGTTTTGTTGAGAACCAACTACATATATACACTTATCAAAATCATAAGTTTCTTTTCTATATATTGCAGCAGCTAAATCTCTTGTCATATATAATGTTGAACCATCATTCTTAGTAATAAGTGCTGGTGGCATCTTATATTCTTCTAAATCAACGATTCTTGCACCTTTAGACTCTTGTAAAAGATTTTTTTCTTCTAATAATTCTATCACTCTATCCATCTTATCAGAATAGAAACTTTCACCTGCTAAAGAATCAAATTCTATATCTAAAAGTTTATATACTCTACTAAATTCTTTTAGACTTTCATCTCTAAACCACTGCCATAATTCTTTTGCTTCTTCATCACCATTTTCTAATTTAGTAAACCATGCTCTTGCTTCATCTTCCATTTCTGGATGTTGTTCAGCTTCCTCGTGGAATCTTACATATAATTTCAATAATTCTGGGATTGGATTAGATTCTACTACTTCCTTTTCTCCCCACTTTTTAAAGGCCACTATTAACTTACCAAATTGAGTTCCATAGTCACCTAAATGATTTATTCTTATAGTTTTGTATCCTTGTGATTCATATATCTTATATAGAGCATTACCTATTACTGTAGTTCTTATATGCCCTATATGGAAAGGTTTTGCTATATTTGGAGAAGAGTATTCAACTATTACAGTTTTATCTTTTCCAAAATCGCTACAACCATAATTTTCTTTTTCATCTAATACTTTTTTGATTACAGTTTCTGCTAATTGAGATTTGTTTACAAAAAAATTCACATATCCGCCTAGTTGTATTACTTTTGTTATCTCTCCACTAGCTTCTATACTTTCTGCTAATTCACTTGCTATCATGTTTGGAGCTTTTCTAAATACTTTAGCTAGTTTAAAGCATGGAAAAGCATAGTCACCCATGTCCTTATTTGGTGGAACTTCTATAAGTGCCTCTATCTCTTCTATCGACAATTCTTCTATTTTCTCTTTAAGGCAATTTGATATTGCTACCTTGAAATCTTGCATCTTGTTGCTCCTCTCTACATTGTTCCTGGTTTATATTGTGCTTATCTCTTTATGTTAAATCAAATTCCGTGTTTTTTCAAGTATTTCATTACAGGGCAAAACACTTTAATAATTATGTTTTCTGTATATATTAAAAATACTATAATTACAGTTTTTATCCATACCATTATTGACTTTCTATAAGTCTTTTTCACTCTTAACTTTTATTCCTTCTTCTTCTAGTAACTTTGCTGTAATACCTTTCCCTGGTATTTTTTTACCTGAAAAACTACCATCATACACTAGATTACATCCACAAGAGGGGCTACCCTCTTTTAGTATTGCTTCGCTACATACATATAATTTTGCTATTTTTAGAGTTTCTTCAGCCCCTCTTACAAAGTTTTCTGTTACATCTTTATAATCTTCTTTTGTGATTACTTTCCCACCAACTATCTCAGCAGGTGGTCTTGGTGTAGATAGACCACCTAACTGTTCTGGACATACAAGGATAAAGTCTTTACCTTTTAGGTATTCTTTTACTTCTTTATTTTCATTATTATCGCCACTATATTTACAATTTATTCCTATTAAACATGCAGATACTAATATCATAAAAATGTGCTCCTATACAAATTATTTTAGTTTAACAATTGTTACTCCTGCTCCACCTTCTCCATACTGGCCACCTCTTTGTGATTTTACATGTCTATTTTTTCTTAAAATATCTTGTAGTCCTGCTTTTAGCACTCCTGTACCAATTCCATGTATTACTGTTACAGATTCTAGCCCTGCTACATATGCATCATCTAGATATTTTTCAACTTCCATTATAGCTTCTTCTAAATTTAAACCTCTAAGGTCAACTTCACTTTTTATATTTCCAGATTTTGCCCTTATGATATTTCTTGTTGATTTAGTAACATTTTTTGAAACATCCTTGTGAGATTTTTGTAACGATTTAAAAGGTAGAGTCATCTTCATTATACCAATTTGCACTACTGCTTCTTTTCTCTTTTTGTCTACAGAAACCACACTACCATTTTGATTTAAAGTTATTACTTTAACTTCTTCTCCTGGTTTTAGGTCTTTTATTTCTTTACTTGAAACCTTTGGAACTATCATACTTTTTACTGTTGGTTGAAGACTTCCCATAGAACTAGTCAATTCTTTTCTAAGTTCTTCTATTTTACGATTTTTTTCTTTAGAAGCTCTTTCTTGTTCTAAACTTCTAAGTTCCTTTATTATAAGGTCTACTTCTTCCTTAGCTTGTCTTGTTATTGAAAATGCTTCTGATTTAGCCTTTTCAATCATCTTATCTCTTTGAGTAACTAATTTTTCAAGTTTTTCGTCGTATTCTACTTTTAGTCTTTCTATCTCTTCCTTCAGTCTTTCAGCTTCTTCTCTATCTTCAATAGCTTTGATTCTATTCTTTTCAACATTTTGTAATACATCTTCTAAAGCTATGTTATCTGTATTTATATATTCTTTGGCACGTGAAATTACATAGTCACTAAGTCCAAGCTTTCTGGAAATCTCAAACGCATTTGATTTTCCAGGAACACCTATGAGTAACTTATATGTTGGACTTAAAGTTTCTATATCAAATTCAACTGCTGCGTTTTCTACACCAGATTTAGTAAGAGCATAATTTTTAAGCTCACTATAGTGAGTAGTTGCTATACATTTCGCTCCTACAGAGTTTATATCTTCTAATACTGCTATTGCAAGTGCAGCTCCCTCAACAGGGTCTGTTCCTGCTCCTAATTCGTCAAATATAACTAAAGAGTCTGCTGTTACGTTTTTTAGTATTGATACTATGTTTGTCATGTGAGATGAAAATGTAGATAAACTTTGCTCAATACTTTGTTCATCTCCTATATCTGCAAATACATTATCATATACACACATACTACTTCCATAATCAGCAGGTATGTGAAGTCCACTTTGTGTCATAAGCGCAAATAAGCCTACAGTTTTTATTGTAACTGTTTTACCACCTGTATTTGGACCTGTTATTACCAATGTGTGGAAGTCTCTTCCTAAATAAATAGTATTTGCCACTACTTTTTTCTTATCTAATAGTGGATGTCTTCCATTTTTTATATTTAAATATTTATCCTCATTTAATGTAGGTTCTATACCTCTCATTTGTATAGAAAGTTTTCCTTTTGAAAATGCAAAGTCTAATCTTCCAAGTATCTCTTGATTGGAAATCAAATCTTCACTTACTTCTCCAACCATTGCAGAAAGTTCTGATAAAATTCTCTCTATCTCTTCTTGCTCTCCTAATTTTAGCTGTCTTAACTCATTATTCATCTCTACTATAGTCATTGGCTCTATAAAAAGTGTCGCACCAGAAGATGACTGGTCATGTACTATACCAGCTACTTGCGACCTATATTCAGATTTTACAGGTACTACAAATCTATCACCTCTTAGAGAAATTATGGCATCTTGTAAGTATTTTTGATAAGTAGTTGAACTTATTATTGAATTTAATTTAGACCTAATGGATTGATTTTTTTGAGCTATTCTTCTTCTGATATCTCTAAGTGTACTTGAGGCATTGTCAGATATTTCTACTTCACTTATTATTGCATTGTATATCTGTTCTTCTATATCTTTATATACATATAGAGAATTTGATAGAGATTGTATTATTGGATAATTAAAATCTTCTTCATCACTGCTAGACAGACTATTTTTTAATCTTCTAGCTACTCTTAAAGTATCCGCTATCATAATTAAACTTCCAGGGTCAAGAGATGCACCTATATAGGCTCTTTTAACCTTATCTTCTATATCATGAATACCATCCAAACCTACTGAACCTCTCTTTATAATAATTGATTGAGCTTCACTAGTTTCTTCTAGCATGGACTTTACTTCTACAAAATCAGTATTTGGAACTAAACTTTCTATATATTTTAGACCTAAAGAAGATGAGGCTTTCTTCTTTAATAAATCTATTATTTTATTGTATTCTAGAACTCTTAACGATTTCTCATTCATTTTTCTATATTCACCATCCTCAATATTTTAACTTTTTTCTTTAATATCTAAAATGTATGCTTTCCAAGCATTTTCAATAAAAACTGCAAGTTTTATTTCTTTTTTATTTCTAAATTTATTATATTTTTTCTCTTTTAGATATATTTTAAACATATTTTGTATTATACTATGTATGTAGCTATCTATATATTATACATAAACATGCTTTATTTGTAATATAATCTGTTAAAAAAATCTTCTTTAATATTTTTTAAAGGAGTTTATTTTAGCTTATTTTATAAAAATAGCTACTTATATAGATAAATTAAGGAGGAACACAAGTCATGGGAAACGTATTAGAAGGATTAAAGCCAGAAAATGTTTTTAAAAACTTTGAGAAAATATCTCAAATTCCTAGAGGTTCTGGAAACGAGAAAGGCATAAGTGATTATTTACTTAGCTTTGGTAAAAATTTAGGGCTTGAAACTATCCAAGATGAAAGTTTAAACATAATAATAAGAAAGCCTGCTACAAAAGGATATGAAAATTGTCCAGGAGTAGTTCTTCAAGGACATATGGATATGGTTTGTGAAAAAGAAAAGAATGTTGAACATGATTTTCTTAAGGACCCTATAAAATTAAGAATTAATGGTGATATGATATACGCTACTGGAACTACTCTTGGAGCTGACAATGGTATCGCTGTTGCTATGGGTATGGCTATATTAGAAGATAATACTTTAGAGCATCCAGCATTGGAAGTTTTAGTTACTGTTAATGAAGAAGATGGTATGAACGGTGCTGATGCATTAGACCCAAGCTTAATCAAAGGTCAATATATCTTAAACATGGACTCCGAGGAAGAAGGATACCTGTTAGTTAGTTGTGCTGGTGGTAAAACTTGTGTTGTTAGTCTACCTGTTGAGTACAAAGAAGTTGGAGCTGACAAACAAGCTTTATTAGTTGAAGTTACTGGATTATTAGGTGGACATTCTGGTATGGAAATTGTTTTACAAAGAGCAAATGCTAACAAAGCAATAGCTAGAGTATTAAGCGTACTAGATGTTGATTACGAATTGGTTTCAGTTGATGGTGGTACTAAGCATAATGCTATACCTCGTGAAGCTAAGTGTGTAATAGCCGTTGATAAAGCTGATGTTGAATCTGCTAAAAAACAAATAAATGATATTTTAACTGCATTTAAACATGAGTTTACTACTTCTGACCCTGATATGGCTTATTCAGTAGTTGAAACTTCTGCAACTAAAGCTCTTACTAAAGAATGCAAAGAAAAAGTTATTCAAATGTCAAGCTTAACTCCTCACGGTGTTCAATCTGTAAGTCTTGATATAGAAGGTCTAGTTGAAAGTTCTACTAACTTCGCTATAATTGAAACTAAAGAATCTACTATTGAATTCTTAACTTCTGTTAGAAGTTCTGTTATGTCTATTAGAGATGAGATAGCTGATAGAATAAGACTTTTAGCTCAAGCTTTAGGTGCTAACTATGGTCTTACATCTCAATATCCAGCTTGGGAATTTAAAAAAGGTTCTAAATTAGAAAAAATATGTAGTGAAACTTATGAGAAATTAACTGGTAAAGTTCCTACTGTTATGGCTCTACATGCTGGTCTTGAGTGTGGATTATTACTTGATAAACTTCCTCACGCTGAAGCTATCTCTATAGGACCAGATATGTTTGATGTTCATACTCCAAAAGAACACGTTAGTATACCTTCTATTGCTAATGTTTGGGATTATGTTATTGAAATATTAAAATCTATGAACCAATATTAAGACTAAGTTTTAAGAGATTTTAATTCTAAGTAAATCTATATAAAATTAACCCTGTAAATTAAGACTAATGTTAGCATCAAGTTTAATTTTAGTATTAATTTATAGAAATAAAGCCTAATGATGATAATAACATACATCATTAGGCTTTATTATTTTCACTTTAAAAAGATTTATTATATACTTTCTATTTAGAAATTTATTATATTTTTATACTTCATCTTATATAAATTAACACTTCTATTTTATTTACAATTATACAAAACTCGTTTAATTATATCTTATTTCTAATTTCTATAGTAAATCTTTCTAAAAATTATACTTCTACTATTTTAAATTTATTTCTTCCTTGCTTCTTAGAATCATAAAGAGCATCGTCTGCCATTTTGTATAATTCATCATATTTCTGTCCATATTTTGTTATCGCTACACCCATACTTATAGATACACTTTTTCCATTTGGTAACTTTATAAGGTGAATCTGTTCATATACATAATTACATTTAGCGACAAGTTCTTCCTTATTTATTATATCTCTAATGTAGATACTAAATTCGTCTCCACCCAAGCGACCTACAATATCATCTTTTTCAAAACTTCTCTCAAGCATTTTTGCAACATCAATTAATATTTCATCTCCAACTAAATGTCCATAATTGTCATTAATAGACTTAAAATAATCGATATCTAAAATTAGCAAAGCTCCGTTTTTGTTAGGAGATAAAGTCGATAAACTTTCTGCTGTTAACTTTCTAATATATGCTGCATTAAAAATATTTGTTAAACCATCTTTTTGAGCCTTATCCAGTAACCTATCCTTTTCCTCTTTTTCAGAATCAATATTAGATATTTTTCCAATTACATACACTGGTACATTTTTTTCATTATAAATTATTTTTGAAGTAATCCTAATCCAGTGACAATTACCATCAGAGCAGAGAGAATACATTTCAGTAGTCCCATTTTCCTGTGATTTGATTACATCAGAAAACTTTTTACTATATTCTATTTCAACTTCACTCATAGTGCTATTATCACTTTTACTTATACCATAATAAGTACTAATTCCTTTCCCTTTCATAGAAACTATCAATTTATCTTGTCTATAATCATATTCAAAAAAGTATTCACTTGCCATTTCATACACTTCAGAGTGCTTTTTAAGTTCCAAAGAGATTTTCTGATTCATACTTTTACGTGTATGCAAGCTCCATGCCATACCTCCAATAATACAAAGTAATAAACTAGCAACTATTAAAACAGTTTCAATTGGATTTTGTTGCATAATATAAAGCAGTGAAAAATCTTGTCTATATGTAGTATTTTGATAAATAATTGATTGCATCTTTTCTGATGGAATACTTATAATAGCTTTATTAAATATACCCAATAATTCCTGCTTATTTGGTTTAACCATACCAAAGCAAATACTCTGTGGCTCATAAGTCTGTGGAACTAAACGTACATTTTTGTACTTAGGTTGATTCATATAGTACTGTATAGAATAGCCTTCTCCATAAGTATAATCTACATCTCCCTTGTTGACGGCTTCTATACACTCTTCCAAAGTATCATACCATACAACATCTCCCTTAAAATAATTATCATAAATGATACCTTTAGGTAGAGCTAGACGTTTTCCATCCAAACTATTCTCATTTAATTTATTGTTAATCATCATAATGTATTGAGTAGAAACGAATGACCGAGACATAGTTACATTGTGTTTACGAGAATTTTCATAATCATAAATCATTCCTGCTACAATATCAATTTCATGATTTTCAGTCATTTTGTTCAAATCTTTTTGGGACTTTACAGGTACTAGTTCAAATTTCAGTCCAGTTTTGTCAGATATATGATTCAATAAATCTATTGATATCCCCTTTAATTCGCCTGTTTTTTCATCTATGTTTTGAAATGGTGGCTTATTTAAAAGTACTCCAACTTTTAATGTATCTATATCTTTAATATATGTAGTTTCATCATCAGACAAAAGCATCTTATTATTTTCTGGTGTAAAATATTTTTCATATAGAGTAGTTGAAAAATATGGGTCTGTCTGTTCAATATTGTTAATTGCTGAGTTGAGCCTTTGAGTTAGGTCTGTATTACCTTTAGGTGTAATAAAATAGAATGGTTTTGGTGAGAATTTAGCTATAGTACGCACACCTTCTATTGGACTCATGCTCACATTAAGCAGTGCATCTGCCTTACCATTCTTTAGTGCTTGTAACTGTTCTTCTTGTGACTTACAATATACTAATTTAGGTGATATTAAATTCATCTTGCAATATTCATTTAATTCTTTAAGCCTAGTATTAGAATTCTCTATTACAGCAATACGAATTTCTTTCATAGATTCTAA
This sequence comes from Clostridioides sp. ZZV15-6597, assembly GCF_020657815.1. NCBI lineage: Bacteria > Bacillati > Bacillota > Clostridia > Peptostreptococcales > Peptostreptococcaceae > Clostridioides > Clostridioides sp. ZZV15-6597. The sequence continues at coordinate 64,418 of NZ_JAGWCT010000006.1, forward strand.
ACTTATACTATCAATAGCTGTATTTTCATATAATACTTGCAATACTGTATTTACTACTCCATAACTATTACCTGCATAATTATACAATTTTTCCATCTGCTCATTGTATAACATGCCTCCCATTATATCAATCTCACCTTTTTCTAGCATTTTCATTAGTTTTGTAAGAACTTCATTTTCATCTCCAGATACTTGAACAAATTCATAATTCCATCCAGTATATTGCGCAATTTCCAACAAATATTCATATGTATATCCAGAGTATTTACCTTGCTTATCTAGTTCAGTTAGACCTTTTTGAATAGGATAAGCAACCCGAATAGTACGACTATCACTACCTAAAGCATTAACATTAAAAGGAAATATGCCAGAAGTGAATATAGACGCAATTACAATAATTAATAAAAGTAATTTTTTTGAATTCACTATACACTCCTCCATATAATTAAGATTTACAGTGCAAATTACTATATAAATTTTTAGATATGAAAAAATAGATTAGCATATAAAAGGATATAAAAATTTACTTAAAAATTTAAATATCCTTTTATATACAATATATCTAAATTATAACTGATTTATTTGATTATTACAATAAATTTGCTATATTAAATGTATATATTCTCTCGTATTAATCACTAGTATATAATACATTTTAAGTTCTATCTTATTTCAAATTTAGCACTATTTCTATTTACAGTTCTCTTATATTTTACACTTGGGTATCCCAATATAAATGAAGTTATAACTGCTTCATTATCATTCATTCCCAATAATTCCTTTAACTTTGGCTCTACATTTGATGCCATAACGAAAAATCCATTGTAGCACATTCCTAATCCTTGAGAATAAGCCATAAGCTCCATATTAGACGCAGCTAATCCACCATCTACATATACACTTCCTCCTAAAGAAGTATCACCAACAACTACCATAAGTAATGGTGCATCATAAAATAGAGAATCATATCCTTCTTCTTTATATCTTTTGTACATTCTCTTAAATGTATTTTTATACATAGAACGCACAGGGTCTGCATCATCAGTGTTTAATGCCAAGTTATAAAGCCCTTCTATTGCTAATTCTTTTACTTCTTTTAGTTTTTCTTTTACTAATATGTATCTTATAGGTTGTCTATTTCCACCTGTTGGTGTGTATCTTCCTGCTTCTACTATATTTTTTATTTTTTCTTCTTCTACCGCTATGTCTTTATAGCTTCTTATACTTCTTCTAAATTTGATGAAGTTTAGTAATTTTTCAGGCTCTAAATCAAATTTTTCATGATTGAATTCTAATACTTCATTTTTATCAAATCCCTGCATTTCTATTGCATCTGTTGGACATATTGCCATACAGTGACCACAATTAATACAGAGAATATTTTTCACCTTTGCTTTATCTTCTTTAACTCTTATTGCATTTACAAGGCAGTCTGACTCACACATGCCACATCCTACACATTTGTCTAAATTTATGTCTATCATTCCAGCTTATTCCTCCATTTTAAAATTTTCACTCTAGTATAAATCAAATAGTTGTCTAAGTCAATTTTTATTTTTTTAACAATATACAAGCTTTAATTTTTTAATTAATCTAAGAAATTTACACTGTAATCTTTCAATTTGCCATTATCATATGTTATCTTTGCACTAAAAATTTTGCCTGTTTTAGCCCAATCTAAAAATAACCTGTCACCTTCCCACATATTTAAGTCAAATATTTTATCATTATCAACCCAAAGTAATTTACCTTCTTTACAATCATCTAAATCTTTGCTAGATAAAGTTCCTTCAAATTCATCTGAAAAATACAAAAACATATACCAATCTTCTTCATCTTTAAATTTTGGAAAAGTTATCAGTCCTTTATATGTTAATGACTTAATAGTAAGACCTGTTTCTTCTTTAACTTCTCTGATTATACATTCTTCAGGTGTTTCTCCCTGCTCAAACTTTCCACCAACACCTACATATTTACCTTCATGTACATCATCTTTCTTCTTATTTCTATACAACATTAAAGTCTTACCATCTTTTTCTATATAACAAATAGTCGTAAGTTTCATATAATTCGCCTTACTTTCTCTTTTCTATTTTTTATTTACTCATTTTCATTGTTTTCAAGTACATCACTAATATTCTTCATTGCATTAAGAGAAAGCTCAGCAAATTCATCAAATGGAATACCTATATCTTCTATACTTCTCATTGCATCTCTATTTACATTTGAAGCAAATCTTGTTTCTTTCATTCTTTTAATTACAGATTTTGTCTTTACACTTGTAAGTTTTTTATCTGGATAAACTAAAGCTATTGCAGTTATAAATCCAGTTATGGGGTCTGCTGCATATATAGCTTTTTCCATTAGGCTAGTTCTTGTAACTCCCATACCATCATGATGACCAAGTATTGCTCTATACATTTCTTCATCACCAAAATTTTCTTTTTTAAGAAGTTCTACAGTCGTTGTTGCATGACCTTCACAGATTTCTCCTGGCTTTCTTCCAACTATATCTGAATCCAAATCATGTAAAAGACCTGCAACTGCCCATTTTTCTTCTTTTTCTGGCTCTAGTCTTTTGGCTAAATCTTTCATAACTGCTTCAACTGCATAGCTATGTTTTCTCATTCTATCAGTTTCTAAATACTTAAATAAAATCTCTAAAGCTTCTTCTCTCATTTTCAGAAATCCCCCTGTTTTTTCATAGATATGATATTTTTTTATATTAATATACATAAATTCAAGTTTTTTTATATATTTATGTATATTTTTCATGTTATATCTATTCTACACCTTTATAGTAGTGTCCTGCAACTGTTCCAATTTCGTCCAATTGCTTATATAAATTAGTAGCTTTTTCTCCAAGTTTATAATTATTGTTTAAAACCTCAATATGGGCTTCAATAACTTTTTTTACCATTTCACTATTTTCCACTGTAAAATCTATTCTAAATACATCTACTCCAATTTCATCTAATTCATAAAGATTGTCCAACATACAAGTGACCTTTGAATTGTAAATAGTGCTTCTACAGAATATATCTTGTGTTATCCTATAACTTGCATCTGTAAAATCTCTTAGAGCATAACTGCTCTCCTTACATTTAGCTACTCTCTTATCTTTTTTACAATCTCTAACAACAACCCCCATAGGACAGTATTCTGTGACCATCATAGGCGTATATCCATATATCACTGCTTCAATTTCTGCATCTGTATATTTTAACGTTTGTTCAATCTCACTTAAATTTAACTCTTGTGATAAACAAACCGTACTTGCTCCTACATCCCTAAAGTGATTTATACTTTCACTATTAAAAGAGTTCAAATAGCAATCTATATTTAGATTTTTATCTTTAAAATAATCCATAGAACCCCAATTGCCAACTTGAATTTTATTAAACCCTTTTATGTTATCTAATACTTCAAACTGTTTATATTCTCTATTTCTAATAATTCTTGGTGCTGAATAGATTAATCTATCTTCAAGACTAGGTATTTCTTCACTTGAAGCCATTTCCAAAGCTTCAGATAACGTGTTTATATCTTCATAATAAATTAAATCTACATTATATTTTAGTACTGCTTCTAATTGCTCTAAATTCTTAACTTTAACTCTAAGTTTAGGAGTTGTATTAAATTCTTTATGTCGATTTATTTTAATTAGTCTGTATTTTAATTTGCTTTCCTTAAATTTTCTATCTTTTATCTTTATTCTTTCTTCATCCAAAAGCTCAATACAATCTCTTCTCATTTGATTTAATATACTTATAGGCATACTTACACCTTCATCTAAATCAATTTCTATATCTTTTAATTTATAAGGCGTATTTCCAAGTTTTTGAATCTGTGTTTCGATTTTTTCTTCACTTAAAGCAACCTTTATAGCTTTTTCAGCTACCTTTTCACCCTCTACAACTGCTTTATTACCACAAAAATCACTTATAGAAAGTACTGGTTTTTCACCCAATTTAATACTTACTTTTGCACTTATGTTAGTTTTTATAAGTTCTTTATCTTGCTGGAATGTAGACTGTACTTTGTCCATTAATTCACTGTCTGAAGTCTTGAATATAAGTTGATTTCTCTTTGCTTCCCCAATAAAATCTAATTCGATTAAATCTCCTTTGTGTGCTATTGTAGTTATCTCTCCATCTTTTATAACTCTTCCAATAGTCCCTCCACCTAAGTTGATTCCATCGCCTTTTTTAAGGGTATTCTCTAGTATCACTCTAAGTCTCTTTGTTTTTCTATTATGGTCTAAAACTTTTCCAACATATAGACCTTGATTGTTAGGTCTATCAGAATTCATTATATCCTTACCAACTTCACCTAATATATATCCTTTAGTAAACTTTCTATTGAAGATAGTATACAAATTATTTATTATTTCCTCAGAAACATTTATTTTATTCTTACTTATAAACTCATTAATCGCTTCTCTATACCCTGAAACTACAGTAGCTACATATTCTGGCTTTTTCATTCTTCCTTCAATTTTTAGAGATAATACTCCTGCTTCGATTATTTTATCTAAATCTTCTATAGTACTTAAATCTCTAGGACTTAATAAATACTCTCCATTACTATTTACTACTTCACCTGTATTTATATCTATTAACTCATATTTTTGTCTACATGGTTGTGCACATCTACCTCTGTTTCCAGACCTGTTTCCTATCATACTACTCATAAGACATTGACCTGAATAACATACACATAAAGCCCCATGCACAAATACTTCTATATCTACAGTTGTATTTTCACAAATCCATTTTATCTCATCAACATTTAATTCTCTTGCCAAGACCACTCTATCAAATCCTACACTTTGAAGGTATTTTACATCCTCTAATGAATGAGCTACCATCTGAGTACTTGCATGTAATTCAAAATCAGGTAGTAATTTTTTTATAAGCCTTGCCATACCTATATCTTGAACTATTAATGCATCAATATCTATATCATATAAAAATTTTACATACTCGACAAAATCATCTATCTCATACTGTTTTATCAATGTATTTACAGTGACAAATACTTGTACTCCTCTTATATGACAATATTTAACAGCTTCAATCAGTTCATTTCTATCAAAGTTATTTGCAGATGCTCTAGCACTAAAGTCTTTTCCACCTAAGTACACAGCATTTGCTCCATTTTGTACTGCTGCTTTCAGTGAATCAAAAGAGCCAACTGGTGCAAGTAATTCTATTTTTTTCATATTTTTCTCCTCTATTTATACTTATTAGGTTAATATAATTATATCTATAACATAAATATTTACATTAAATTTATACACTATTTACTATATAAAGTATATCAAATAATGACTCCATTTTTTTATCAATTTACATTAAGTTAATTTTCATTAAATGAATCATCTTTATTGATAAACATAATTCCAAAGACTACTGCCAAAATAAAGAAACATATTAGGATTGATTTTTCTACAAAAATTCTTGTAAAAAAAGTACCTAAAATAGCTCCAAATATAAAGAATATAATAATAGAATAATACTGCAAACTCTTTTTTATCATAAAAATATTCTTAGTCTGTATATAATGAAATAATGTTTCTGTCGCACTTCTTAAATTTCCAGTACACATTGTAGTTGCAAAACTATTTCCATTTACCTTTCTAAAACTCTCTACTTGCATTGAAGAAATAAAAGAAATAGCAATATTTACAAACATATTAAATTGCCCTCTAGGTACAAAAGAAACCACAAGTATTGTAATCATTTCAATTATAACGATAACTTGACGCCAATGAATTTTAGAATTCTTTTTAAAGTACTTTCTTATTTTCTCTGCTATAAATACACCTAACATAAATGCCAAAATAGGAATCAAGTAATAAAAAGATTTTTTTATATTACCTTCTGCTATATTAAGTCCTAGTAAGACTATGTTTCCAGTCTGTGCATTAGCAAATACTTTTCCTCTTACTACATAAGTATAAATATCTAAAAATCCTCCTATTATCGCCAATAAGGCACATAAGAAGAATGATTCAGACATCTGGCTCTGTTTTGTCATATATAAACATCTCACTTTCTACTGATAGATACCAAATCAAAATTCTTTTAGATATCATTTTTTATTTTAATATTAAAATAAAATTTTATATTTGCATACAATGTATACACTAGTTATATATACATTATATGTTATTTATATTTATTATTTATAAATTAAAAGAAGCTGTCTCAAAAAACAAGAGACAGCAAATCTTTTAATTTATTCCACGTTTTTTACATCATTATTTAACCCTGTACATTTTAGCTGTAAATCATAAGCCTTGTTTTGAAACTCAGAAGCTAAATTTTCAGCTATAGTAGCTCTTTCATTTGATTCTTCAAGCTGAGCAGTTAACTCTTCTATCTTGTTTTTATAAGCATCTAACTCGGCTTTAGAGCCTTCTGTTGTATTACTAAGTTCAAATATTTCTTGCTTTTTATTCTCTATAATCTCAATTAACTCTTTCATTTTAGCTTCAGTTTCACGATTTTCTGCTTCTTTCTCTGCTATTGTAAGTTTTAAAGATTTGATTTCTAATTGAAGCTCTTCGTTAGATGAACCAACCTTCTTGCTCAATTCTTCATTAGCTTTAATCAACCTCTCATTTTCATCTGAACATTCAAATAAAAGGTCTGATATATTTAATGCAGTTAATATTGCAGCAACTGATAAGCTTAGTTTCGGGTTTTGACGTGTTATCTTATCCATTTCTTTATCAACAAAATCAGCAATACTAATCATAAACTTCTCTGACTTGTCTCCAACCATTGGATACTCAACGCCATGGATTTTCACCATTACTTTGTTCATCCTAACCTCCCACGACATTAGTTGTTAATTTGATCTTAAGTTAGCATTCAATTTTTCGCTTAATTCACTTAATATCTTATCATGCACCTTAGCTACTTCTTCATCTGTTAGAGTCTTATCTTTACTTCTATAAGTTATTGAATATGCAATTGACTTATATCCAGCTTCTATTTGAGAACCTTTGTAAACATCAAATAATTTGTAGCTTTCTACTAATCCTTGACCATTTTCCTTTATTATATCTTCTATTTGCTTTACAAATACATCATCCTTAACAATAAGAGCTATATCTCTTGATGTAGATGGATATTTTGGTAATGGCACATAATTCTTTGTTCTATCAGAATTATCAAATACAAAATCAATATCTATTTCAGCAACATAAACTCTTTGACCTAGATTGTAGTTTTCTATAACATCTGGATGCAATTCACCTAATGTACCTACATATTTATTATTATACACTATTTTAGCACATCTACCAGGGTGGAAGGTAGTATTATTATCTTGAGGTTCAATTTCATAATCTTTGAATCCTACATTAACAAGTACAGTTTCTATAGTTCCTTTTAATGCAAAGAAATCTACGTCTTTACCATACATACCTACACACATTCTATTTGCTTCCATAGGAAGTTCTGAATCTTGTGGTATGAATATATGTCCACACTCAAATGCTGATACTTCTTCTATTTTATGAGATACATTAGTTGATAAAACATCTAACATATTTGGTATTAAAGTAGTTCTCATTACAGAAGTTTCTTCTCCTAATGGGTTCATCAACTTAACAAAATTTCTCTTTATATTACCTTCTGGTACTCTTATCTTGTCAACTCCCTTAGGGCTTACAAATGAATATGTTAATATTTCGTTTAATCCTACAGCAGTTGAATTATTTTTTAGTGCTTCCATGAATTTTTGTTTTGAAGTTTTAACCCCTGCTGTTGTATTTCCTTCTAACTGTACAGAAGGTATATTTTCAAAACCATAAATTCTAGCTATTTCTTCCCATACATCAGCTTCTTGTTCCATATCTGTTCTGAAACTCGGTACATCTACTTCTAGCTTATCATCAGCAATTAAATTACATTTAAATTCTAATGATTCTAAAATTCCTACAAACTGTTCCATTGGTACATCTACACCTAAAAGATGGTTGATTCTTTGAGGATTTACCACCAATTTTTTAGGTTCTGGTTTATTTGGATATACATCAACAGTTCCTTTTAATACTTTTCCTGCTCCTAACATCTCAACAAGTTGTACGGCTCTATTTGCTGCTATTTCTGCAAGATTAGGGTCTAAGGCTTTTTCATTTCTTGAAGAAGCTTCTGACCTAATTCCCACTTTTTTAGCTGTCATTCTTATATTTTCTGGTTTGAAATTGGCACTTTCGAAAAGTACAGTCTTTGTCTTATCAGTTATTTCTGAGTTTGCACCACCCATTACACCAGCTAGACCAAGTGATTTTTCTCCATTTGTTATAACTAACATATCTTTGTCTAATGTTCTTTCAACATCATCTAGTGTTACAAGCTTTTCTCCATCTTTAGCAGTTCTTACTACTATTCTTCCTGTTTCTACTTGATTTATATCAAAAGCATGAAGTGGTTGACCAAGCTCTAACATTACAAAGTTTGTTATATCAACTATATTGCTTATAGGTCTTACACCTGCTTCTGTAAGTCTTCTTTGCATCCAATATGGAGAAGGTTCTATTTTTACATCAGTTACCATTCTAGCAACATATCTTCTACATAAATCTGGGTTATCTATCTCAACTTTGAAGTCTATTTCTTCATCACTTTCTTTTACTTCTATTTCCGGATATTTTACTTTTGTTCCTATAGTTGCAGCTGCTTCTCTAGCTATACCCATCATACATTTGCAGTCAGGTCTGTTTGAAGTTAATTCAAAATCTATTAAAGCATCATTTAATCCTAAAACATCTTTTACATCTTTTCCTAATTCATAAGAGTCTTCGTGGTCTAAAATATATATACCACCTCTTTTGTATTCTTCAATATAATGTTCATCTATACCTAATTCAGCTGCTGAACACATCATACCATCTGATAATTCCCCTCTGAAGTCAGTTTGTGTAATTTCAACTCCTCCAGGTAATTTAGAACCATTTACAGCTACTGGAATATAATCTCCTTCTGATATATTTGTAGCTCCTGTAACTATTTGAACAACTTTATCTCCAACATCTACTTTAGTTACAACTAACTTATCAGCATTTGGATGTTGTTTTATTTCTAAAATCTTTCCAACTAATATATTTTCTACTTCTTCACCATAATAATCTATTGTTTCAACTTTAGTTCCTGTCATTGTCATTTTATCAGCGAACTCTTTTACATCCATGTCTATATCAACATAGTCTCTAAGCCATTTTAAAGATACTAACATCTACACACCCTCCTAATTAAAATTGATTTAAGAATCTCATATCATTTTCGAATAATAATCTAATATCATCTATTTCATATTTAAGCATTGCAAGTCTTTCAACCCCAACTCCAAATGCAAATCCACTGTAAACTTCTGGGTCTATTCCACAATTTCTAAGTACATTTGGATGAACCATACCTGAACCTAATATTTCTATCCAACCTTCGTACTTACACATTGGACAACCTTTACCACCACATTTGAAACAAGTAACATCAACCTCTGCACTTGGCTCTGTAAATGGGAAGTTATGAGGTCTAAACTTAGTTTTGATATCAGAACCAAACAATTTTTCAACGAAGATATCCATAGTTCCTTTAAATTCTGCCATAGTAACATCTTTTCCAACAACAAGCCCTTCTATTTGATGGAACATTGGTGAATGTGTCGCATCTGGTGAATCAAATCTAAAGCATCTACCTGGTGCTATTACTTTAATTGGTAACTCTTGACTTCTCATAGATCTTACTTGAACCGGAGACGTTTGAGTTCTAAGTAATACACCATCATTGATATAGAATGTATCGCTCATATCTCTTGATGGATGGTCTTTAGGAGCATTTAATGCATCAAAGTTATTTTCTACTGTTTCAACTTCTGGACCTTCTGCTATAGAGAATCCCATTCCGATAAATATATCTGTTACTTCATCTATAATTTGAGTTATTGGATGTTTCTTTCCAACTTTCAATACTTTTCCAGGTTGAGTAACATCTATTACTTCTTCTCTTAATTTTCTTTCTTTTTCAATAGCATTTATCTCTTCTTTTTTAGAATTTATGCTAAGTTCAATATTCTCTCTTACATCATTGGCAACTTTTCCAACTACTGGTCTTTCTTCAGCAGATAATTTCCCCATCTCTTTAAGTATGGCAGTTATCTCACCTTTTTTTCCTAAATACTTAACTCTTAAACTTTCTACACTTTCTATGCTTTGTGCCTCTTTTATTTCAGCTAAAGCTGCTTCACGTAAAGCAAGTAATTTTTCTTGCACACATATCACCCTTTCGTTTTTTTGTATAAAAAAAGCCCCTCAATCCCTGTCTAGGGACGAAAGGCTATAGTTTCGCGGTACCACCCTAGTAGTTTAACAATCTAAAAATCATCAAACCACCTCTAACAAACTTAACGCGTTTTTCACGTCAAAGCCTACTGTCAAATTTCAGCTTTGTTACTCCAGAGGGAACTTCTCCTGACCTCTTAGAAAACACTCCCAGCCTAGGTGTTTATCTCTTTACTAAGTTTAATCAAAATACTTTCCTCTTTCATTGCATTTACAATATTATATTGTTTATTTTAGTATTATATCATTTATATTTACATTTTGTGATTATCTATATGATTATTTTATTGTGACTATTTTAAAGTACAATCACATAATATTTTTATCAATCATGTTTAAAATATATTGACTATTTTTGATACTCTACTATTTAATTCAAGATTATAACACGACATTATATTTATTACAATACATTAAATTAAGTATTTTTTTATTTCATACATCAGTATAGCAGAACTTATTGCGGCATTTAACGACTCAGCTTTGCCATATATAGGTATTTTAACCAAAATATCAGATTTTGATACAAGCTCTTCATTTATCCCATTTGCTTCGTTTCCTATCACCAAAGCTACTTTTGAGCCATAGTCTATTTTGTCATAAAAATTATCTGTATTTAAATAACTTGAAACTATATTAAACCCTTGTGATTTAAGTACATCTACAGTCTCATCTTGTAGGGCATTAATTATATTCATATCAAAAATAGAACCCATAGTTGACCTAATTACCTTTGGATTGTATATATCAACACATCCCTTTAGTGCTATTATTGCATCTACTCCAGCAGAGTCAGCAGTCCTTATTATGGTCCCCATATTTCCTGGGTCTTGTATTCTGTCTAAAATCAATACAAACTTATCTTTTTTATTTATACTTTCTTTTAAATTTTTTTCCTTAAATGAAACTACACCTATTATACCTTGAGTATTTTCTGTGTCTACAAGTTCTTTAAAATTTTTATTAGTAGTCTTATATACATTTGTGTTTTTTTTATCTAAGTTTTCTAATAGTTCCACGTGTTCCTTTTTATTTTCAAAGTCCTCATTGATAAATACATAATCAAGATTTGCATTACATTCAAGTGCAAGCACTACTATTCTGTACCCTTCTATTATGAATTTTGACTCTTTTGTTCTATTTTTTGACTTTAACAGTGCTTTAGTATATTTTAATTTTTCATTATCCTTACTGCTTATAGTTGTAATCATTTTATCTAAATGCTAACTTAATATTAGCACAACCTCCTTATCATTCTTTATCCTACTTTTAAAATCTTGATTTCGATTAAAACTCTATTATCAATTAAAATAAAAATAGTATCATATAACTATTCATAATTATATGATACTATCTACTTTCATTGCAATCAAATATATCTTAAATAATAGACTATCTTCTTCTAATTATACCCTTATTTCCAGATGTAATAGCTGTTATACTAGTATTTTGACCAATTATAACCAATATACTTCCAGCTGTAAGTTCCTCATCAGGAGAAGGTGTCACATTTATATTTTTACCAGTCTTGATGGCAAGCACAGTTATCTCATATCTAGCTCTAAGCTCAAGTTCTACAAGTGTTTTACCAACCCAATCATTTGGAGTTACGATTTCAACAATTGAATATTCTGGGTCAAGTTCAATATGGTCTAATATATTGTCAGAAACTAAATTATGTGCAACTCTTACTCCCATATCTCTTTCTGGGAATACAACTCTATCTGCACCAATCTTATAAAGAACTTTGGCTTGTAATTCATCTTTTGCCTTACATATTATCAACTCTACGCCCATTTCTTTGGCTATAAGAGTCGCCATTATAGATGCTCTTATATCAGAACCTATTGCAACTACTGCTACATCAAAGTTACCTAGACCCAATGATCTTAATGCTTGTTCCTCAGTAACATCCACTATAAGTGAATGCGTTACTTTATCAGATATACTTTGAACTGAATCTTCATTTTTATCTATTGCCATTACTTGATGTCCTAAAAGATGCATAGTAGATGCAACTGAACTTCCAAATCTCCCACACCCAATGACTATATATTGCTTCATCTCGAAACTTCCTCCCTAACACACAATTTGTATAATATCTATTAAATTAACTTTTATATAGATAAATTAATTTAATTTTTATATTTAATATTTTTGTTTTATTTGATTAATCATATCTAAATTTATTTTCTAGATTATTACTATCATTAGTTGATTTATTTAATTAATCACATCTAAATTTATTTTCCTAGATTATTACTATCATTAGTTGATTTATTTAATTAATCACATCTAAGTTTATTTTCCTAGATTATATATCATTATTAATCAATTTATCTCATAAATGCTACTCTATCCAACCATAATCTTCCCTTCTGCGTATCTAACTGGCTGACTCTTTCTTTTACCTCCAGAAAGTATAGCCATAAATAAAGTAAGAGAACCAACTCTCCCCATAAACATAAAGATTATTATTATAACCTTACCTAAAGCATTTAGGTTTGGACTTCCAGCTAAGCTTGAACCAACTGTAGCTAGTGCTGAAGTAACCTCAAATGCTGATTGAACTAGCGTAAACTTAGGTTGAGTTATTGAAATAATCAAAGTTCCAAAAATAACTGCGGATATACTAATTACAAATATCCCTAGAGATTTTTTTATAGTTGCTGGAGCTAGTCTTCTCTCAAAAGCTTCTATATCAGATTTTCCTGATAAAAAACTTCTAACTGTAATTATTAAAACTGCTAATGTTGTTGTTTTGATACCTCCACCAGTAGATGCAGGTGATGCTCCGATAAACATCAAAATTATCATTATAAATATACTACTTTCTCGTAAAGTAGCTAAATCAAGTGTATTAAAACCAGCCGTTCTTGCTGTTACTGATTGAAATATCGCTGATAATATTTTCCCTTTTACAGGTAATTCTGCCATAGTGGCCTTTTGGTTAAACTCTATAAGAAAAATAAATATTGCACCTACTAAAATAAGTATTACAGTTGAAAATAAAACAACTTTAGAATGCACATTTAATTTTGAAAATCTTTTTTTTCTTACAATATCAAGAACAACTGGAAATCCTAATCCACCTAACACTATAAGCGCGCAAATAGTCATTGATACTGTAACATTGTTTACATAAGAATTTAGCGATGTAAATGGCCCACTTACACTACCCATTAAGTCAAATCCGGCATTACAAAACGCTGATATTGCATGAAATATGCTATACCATATTCCTCTAGATAAACCAAATTGTGGAATAAAGACAGTTGATAAAACTAGTGCACCTATTCCCTCTATTGTTATAGTTATTATTAATACAAATCTTGTAAGTCTTACTAGCCCTGATAAATCTGCTTGGTTTAATGATTCTTGTATCAATAATCTTTCTCTTAGTTGTATTTTTTTTCGTGCCATAAGTGAAAACATTGTAGCTACGGTCATAAATCCAAGACCACCAATTTGTATCAATGTTATTATTACTATCTGTCCAAATAAACTCCAATAAGTTGCTGTATCTACCATAACGAGACCAGTAACACAAACCGCTGAAGTAGCTGTAAATAGAGCATTTAATAAGCCTATACTCTCTCTACTCTGTGACGATATCGGGAGTGTTAACAATATGGCTCCAATTAAAATAATTGCTGCAAACCCAGATACCATTATTTGAGTAGGTCGCATTCCATCTGCGTAGAGAATAAGTCTTCTAACTATTGTTTTCAACTTTCTTTATACCTCCTTAACATAAAATCATTACTGTTAAGACCTTTAATTTGTTTATTTTTAGAGCTTTCCTCTAAATTATTATTCTATTATAGTATAAATATTGTATAAAGACAATGATATGAATTTTTATAATTTTTG
>NZ_JAGWCT010000007.1:0-76325 GCF_020657815.1 Clostridioides sp. ZZV15-6597
TAATAATAGTATATTAAAATTAAATATGTTGCAAACAATATATTTTTTTGCTATAATAATAAACATGACATGACCGAGTGATGGAATTGGTAGATGCAATTAACTCAAAATCAACTGTGTTGATTCATAAGTTTGCGTAAGAAAATGCTAGTATTTATGATATTTTGACAGTTTAATGAGTGTTTTGTATTCAATATTCCTCTTGCATGTTCTCAGAAAATCTGGTAGGATATACAAGTAGTTCGGATTTAAAATATAAGCCGCTGTGGCGGAACTGGCAGACGCATACGACTCAAAATCGTACGGGAAACCATATGGGTTCGAGTCCCATCAGCGGCACCAATAAATTACAACTCTTTAGTTTAGACTAAAGAGCTTTTTTATTGCCATATTCCCTAAATATTCATTAAAACTTATTCTTTTACTTTCAATATTATGTATGGAAATAAATGATTTTTGATTTGTTTCTAGCTTTTATTCAGTAAACTTCAACTTATCCAAAATATGCAATTATGACTGCTTTAAAGTAGTCTATATTTTCTATTCGTGTAACATAACCAATTTAAAAATACTCTAGTACATCTGTTTAACAATAGAAATAAAATCACAAAGATTCTTAGACATCCACTTATCTTTATGATAAATGAGTTGAGAAACAATATTATAGTTTGTAGAATATGGAATCTTAATTAATTCATGCCTTTTTAATTCCTTCTCTACTGCAAGCTCTGGGAGAAGACACAACCCAAGACCACTAAGCACTGTTTGTTTAATTACCTGAATACTCCCTGTTTCAAGAACTATTTTAGGAACTACAGCTGATTCAGATAATTCTTTTTCAAATAGACTTCGATAACAACAGCCCTCCCCTGTTAAAATAAAAGGAATATCTTGAAAGTCTTGAATATACACATTTTCTTTTAACACTAGTTTACTATCTGGAGCAGATAAAATACATATTGGCTCATCATTTTTCAATACAGAAACAACAGACTTATCAGTAACAGGAGAATCAAGGATAAACGCAACATCAATTGTATTGTCTGCAAGTAATGGAATAAAATCAGATGAATCCAAAGTCTTCAAAAACAAATCAACATCAGGATATTTCTCTTTATATATTTTAATAATTTCAGGTAGTTTAAAAATACAAATAGATTCTGAAGCCCCAATAACAA
Organism: Clostridioides sp. ZZV15-6597; assembly: GCF_020657815.1. NCBI lineage: Bacteria > Bacillati > Bacillota > Clostridia > Peptostreptococcales > Peptostreptococcaceae > Clostridioides > Clostridioides sp. ZZV15-6597. The sequence continues at coordinate 1,179 of NZ_JAGWCT010000007.1, forward strand.
TACGCCCTGAATCAGTGTGGTTTTCATACATATTTTTAATATCAGATGAAAGTAGAATCATTTTTTTTGCATAGGGAATTAACATTTCTCCTTCTCTAGTTAGTGTGACACTTTTTCCTATACGCTCAAAAAGGTGTACATCTAATTCTTTTTCTAGTTGCTGTATATGAGTTGTAATATTTGATTGTGCATAATTAAGATATTCAGCAGTTTTAGTAAAATTTTTGATTTTACTAAGTGTTAAAAAGGTCTTCAGATGTTTTAACTCCATATTTATTACACCTCCAGTATTATCTAAATTTAAGATTGATATAATCTAATCAATCTATTTAACAAATAGTCAAATAAATGTTAGCATATACATATACTAAAAGTCAAATAAAACCAATAATTACAGGAGGCTTATAATGTTAACAAAATCTAATATAATTAAAGAAGTAAATAATATCGAACAACTATACATCTATAAAAAAATAGGAATTATCAATAATAATGTACTAAGTGTTGTTCAAGTGGCAAATAGAAGCTTAGATTTTCATATTCATGAAAAATCAGATGAACTATTTTATGTAATCGAAGGAGAGTTTGAGTTAGAAACTCAAGAAGGATTAACAAAAGTTGAGGAAGGAGAATTTATTATTGTACCCAAAAATACACTACATAGACCTGTAGTTAAAAAACTTACAAAATTTCTAATGGTTGAATTGGATGGAACTCTTAATAAAGAAAACAGTGGCGATTTATATGAAGATTAATCCCTTTAAAAGCATATAGAAATTACTCTGAAATAAAGTACTACAATATTTTTCTTTAAAGCCTATATAATCTTTATCTATAAAAAAGCCACAAAATATAATATATACTTGTGGCTTTTTATAAATTTGTATATATAATTATTAAAGATATCATCTGAAATTATCTTAAAAATCTAAAACTTAAAACGTTAATATTTTTATTGTGATTTTTAATTTTTTATTACAACTTTTTATCCAATTTATTATATACAACTACGCTACAAATAAATTGAAATAAAAGAAGTAACCCAAGCCCAATTAAAACCCATTTACTTATTACCATTACTGAGAATACACTCAATATAGATACTATAAATATAATAATCACTAAAACATAAGACATAATTTGGTTGGTAATACGTCCAGATTTATCACGTAACATAACTCTTCTCTCATCATTCATCTCTATTATTTGATTCTCTACCTTTTTCTCATACTCTTTAGCCCTTTCAGGTTTACTCCAATATATATACTGGAGTATCATACATATTCCAGGACCTAAAGATGCTCCAGCAAGTCCCCATATAAAAGCTTCAAATGAAAATTCTGTCAATGTAGCTAATAAAATAAATAAAACTCCAAAAACAAGATAAACAATACCTATATATAATCTGTTCTTTTTCATTTTTACTCCTCCTCATAAATAAATATTTCTTCAATACTCATATCAAAATATCTTGCTATTTTAAATGCTAAAATAATTGATGGGTTATATCTGCAATTTTCTAATGAACCAATAGTTTGTCTTGAGACTTGTAAGGCAATGGCAAGCTCTTCTTGCTTTATCCCTTTCTTTTTTCTTATTTCTTCTAATCTATTTTTCACATTTATCACCTTAAATCATTTCATTTTATGTAAAGTTTACTTTCCATAATTATACACCTATATACGTTTTATGTAAAGTTTACTTTCCATATTTCACAAAAAATAACAGACTATTTTTAGTCTGCTATTTTAAAATTTCATCTTATTTCTCTAGTTTTGAATTTGTTTCTTAATTGGAATCCAAACTTCTACTGTATAATCAGGAGCATTAATATCACCTTTAGGATAAAGTTCTATATCTGGTAAACTAGCATACTCATACCCAGAACTTGGTAGCCATTCAGTAATAATTCTTTTTTGCAATTCCTGTATAGCAGTAGCATTTGGCATTGGAGAAACACATTCAAATACTGCCCATGTACCTGATGGTATAAAATATTCATAAGTATTTTCTAAAGTATGTCTATCTGTTGGTGCAGCAATATAATAGTCTAAGTCCTTTCCATTCATACATGTACTGACTCCAAGTAATCCATAAGGTTCATGATTTATTAATTTCAAAAGTTTTTCAATCATTCCACTTTGTATAGATTTAGCCCATAACTTGGGAACCTTATCAAAACACTCCTCTACAATCATATTCATATGTTCTTTTACTCCAACAATACGAAATCCCTTTTTTTCCACAATACGATATTGCATTTCTACATTTCCCTTTACATAAATAGTTAAGGTTATCCTAGGATATGCTTTTAAAATAACGCCTTTCGCTCTAGCAGCAGATGGAGAAATATTATGTATGTTTTGAAAAGCCCTATTAAAAGATGTAGGCGAATCATAACCATATTTCTCAGACAGCTCTAAAATTTTGATATTACTATTTTGTAGTTCAAGCGCTGCCTTAGTCATACGTCTACGTCTAATATATTCAGACAAAGGTACTTCTGCAATATATGAGAACATTCTTTGAAAATGGAAGGTGGAACAGCATGCAATTTTTGCTGCTTCTGCATAATCCACTCCACTTTCAAGATTGTCTTCAATGTAAGTAATAGCTTGATTTAATTTATTTATCCATTCCATTTAACATTCCCTCCAAGCAAATTATACAGTTTAATAAAATAATATACCTCTCAATCTATGCACAAAATTGTAAGCTTTAAAATACTATTTCAAAAATAGATACAGATTCAGTTTAAAGTATAACATTTACTCATTTAGCTATCAATTTTATATTGGCTTTATATCAAATCCAATAATTTACATTAATAATCCTCTTTTACATAAAATTTGTCAACTAATAATGCTAAAATTAAATTATACAACAAAAGAGTTCAATGACATTATTCTATATAATGTTATTGATCTCTTTATAGAAATTAATTTAAGTAAAACTAAATTAAATATTAAACTGTTTTATATATTACAATATCCAACTATTTTATATTCTTCCGGTATTTTATAATCTTTATCTGGAGTACCTAAATTCCATTTTAACTCAAACATAGTTGCACTTATTATTGTTGCAAAATAAAGCATAACTATACCAATATCTATTTTTTCTTCATATAGATTAGTATGACCATCTTTTCTAACTGCTAAAACTACAACTCCTCCATCAACTATAAATCTCCATGGCTGTCTGTTTAATGTAGATGGAGCTAATCTTGCATAATGGAATGCATCAAGAAGTGCTCTCTCTTCTAATATATTTGTATTTGCATTATTTCCCCACTCATCCATATAAACTACTTCTTCTACACCTAAACGAGAAGAACTATTGTCTGAAACAACTTGCATATCAGATTTTGAATAATTCTCACCAGTCTTTGTAGCATTTAGTACTTTAGTATTGCTTGCATTTTCTCCATATCCAATAGCAATAATTCCTGTTACCTCTTTGTCTGAGTCAATACCAAGTTTATCTAATACCTTTTTGCTATCCTCAAAAGTAACCCAACAAGAGCCTATTCCAAGGTCTGTTACCTTAAAAATTATATTTTCTCCTATGTATCCTGAATTTTCGATGTAATTATCTTTTACTTCAGATAATATTATAATATAACTTGGAGCATCTATCATATTTCCTTTATATCCTGCTATTTTATCTAAATTGTCAAAAACTTCACTTCTATTCATTACTCTTATATCAACTTCTATCTCTGGAACTAGTTTCTTACAAGATTCTGAGTATTTCTTAATCTCACTAAGATACTCTTCTTTAATATCTGCCTTTTTATATTCTCTAACAGACTTTCTATTTAATATGATTGTTTTATAATTCATAATTTTATCCTCCCCAAACTAGTATATTATTAATTATATACCCATTAATGTAATATTTTACGCATTTGTTTAATAAATAATAATTACAATTTTGTAATTATTATTTATTAATAATATTCCACTTTTACATTCATAATGACCAGTTGTGCAAAATCCATTGCCAACCTTCAAATAAAAACATATTATAAAGATAATATAAAATAAACAAACAAATCTTAACAAAAAATTAAACTTTTTTTACACGAAAGAAGGCTTCCCGTTGCCTTCTTTATTTTTTTGCAAAAAAATAGACTGCTTCTAAAATGATTTTACATTTTTGAAACAGCCAAAGTATTTTATAATGACAACTATATTTGAGGATGTGAGGGAGAGTTGTCATTATAAATTTAGGGTAATTATATTATGTTTTAAGCTAGTTCTTTCTATATTTCTATAATACATTACATATATGAATTTTATATGATATCTGTATAAACGACATATGAAATTATATATTTTAATTATATTAAATCTTATTATTACATTTACTGCAACAATACTCATATGTCTCTACATTGTTTGGAATATTTACAAATACAAATTCTTTACAGTTGTCACAATACTTTAGTATAGATATAGTTCCACAAGTGTAACATTCAAATGTCACACACTCCTCACTCTCTTCTATTACTTCAAATTTTTTACTATGTTCACCACACTCTGGGCACTTGCGATTATTTACATTCATAAATACTCCTCCTTATTAGTATAGTTAAAAACATGTCAAAAACTTAATCAAATGTATTTTATATTACTTATTATATATTCTATAATAAATCATATTCCTAGATAATAAAACAAATTAAATAAAAAAAAACCATAAATTTTAAATTTATGGATTAATTCTTGTAATGATAACTCTATTTGAGGATGTGAGGGAGGGTTATCATTACAATAGGGTATTATATTATGGTTTTTAAGCTAGTCTTTCTATACTCTATATAATACATCTGTTATATGAATTTTATATGATTTTTACATAAATATTTTATGAAGTTTAAAATTTTTGACTAATTTTGTCTCTGTAAAAAGTCCTCTAAAAATCCATAACATCATAAAAAGCCAGCATTTAAGTAAAACATCATAAAAAAATTTGTTCAACAATCTTAACAAGTTATATCACCTCATTAACGATTATTGACACAAAACTAAACAACCAATCTATAAATTATTCCTAAAACTTAATTTTGATAATTATTGATATACAATTTCTAGATTATCAATCTTATTTTGCATCTCTAAGAAAATTTCCTCAACTGAATTGTCAAATATATTGCCTAAATAAACTCTTTTATCTTTTTGAATGGAATAAGATTTTACACTGCCGTCAGAAGAAATGTATACATGGCTCCATTCTGCACCATATTTTGAAAATCTTTCTCTTATATCTTTAAACCTCATATCTTCTATTTTTATTGCTTTTCCTCTAGCTCCTCTTACTACTGTATGCCCTCTTTTTATCAAACTAGTTATTTTTATATCTTCTTTTAATTTAACATGTATATTGTCATTCTCTGAATATACATTCCATATTACTTTATGACGATAATCATCTAATTCTCTTATCAAACTTCTTTCAATAGTAAAACTATCTTTAGTTACTATAATTAAGTCAAAATGGTCTAACATATATTGAAATACTTCTTTCATATCTTTATTTTTTAGAATATCTTCACCAATAACTTCTATAAACCTACATCCTTTTTCATACATACACTTTAATAAGCTTATAACTTCAGAAAAATATTGAACCCTATTGTCATTACCATCTATCTCTATTGTAAAGTATAAAGGTGTAAGATATACTTTATTTCCTGTTATCTCAAAAACACTTGATAATGTTTGTGCCTCATCTTCAAAGGTTAAATACTCATTATCATAAAACATAAAAAATTCCATAACTTTATCTCTCATATCAGGGATATTTCTGTATCTGTTGGATAATATATCTAATACATCTTTAGTAGTATTTTTCCCATCACATTCTGCTAGTACAACAACTTGCTTCCAACTTAAACTATCCACACTCCCTATACTTTTTTCATATCCATTTGCCTCATCATAAATGGGACCAATTATGATATTTTCTTTTGGCCACATATGAACTCTAGTTCCATCTTTTAATTTTGGATATTTGTTTTTTACAGATTCATAAAATCTACTCATATCACCCATGATTTTTGACTACCCCCTATATTTTAAATATTACATGCTAAAAATAGCATTTTATTTGCATCAATCAAATAATTATTAAAAATTTATAATTGTATCTATTTGATATGGTTTTACATCAATTTTATATATATGTCATTGATGTTTATATACACAAAAAACCTTATTAATTAGACCTTAATGTAATTCTTACTACTTCTGGTTTACAATTAAGTCTAATAAGAACTTTTGAGCCTCCTAAGCCTTTATTTAAAACCATAGTGCTACTACCTTTTTCATATTTTCCCCAGTCATACTTAGGAAAAAACTCTCTATTTGGAGATAGTACACCTCCAATAAAAGGTATTCTTATTATACCGCCATGAACATGACCAGCCAGAACTAAATCAGCGCCCCATTTTACATATTTTTCAAAGAAGAACGGCGTATGAGCTAAAAGTATATTATACTCATTTTCGTTTATTTTACCTAACTTATCTTCTACAAAACTGTCACTCAATTCTAACTTTTTGTTATTAGCAAAAAAATATGGATAGCATCCCAATGGTATGATTAAACCATATAGATTAATATAACTATCTCCTTTATATATTCTTACAGATTCATTTTCCATATTTATTATTTTTTTTGAATACAATTCCTTAAAATAATCCTCATATAGATGTTTGTATTTTTTTATTAAAGATTTTTGTTCATGATTTCCAATTATATGGTATACTTCATATTTTTTTACTAAATTATCAATTAAATCTAATGCAATTTGAAAATTTTTATTTTCTCCATCAACTAAATCTCCTGTTATAAATATAACATCTGGATTTAAGGATTCAATTTTATCTATCAATGTTTTGTTATTGTTTTTGTCAAATACCTTATTATGTAAATCACTTACTTGAACTATTTTAAAGCCGTTAAATTCCTTTGGAATTTTTTCATTAAATATGGTATATTCTATTGTTTCTATATGTTGAGTTTCATACTTATACAGAATATATAAGATTGCTAATACTAATACTGTCAATAAAACTTTCATAATCATATATTCTTCCTCTTTATTATATTTTATTAATATTATTATAATGCTTTTATGTTTATTTTAAAACAATAATGTTAGTACATGTATACAAATCTTTTCGACATTACAAAAATAAGTTATCCATTTTGGTAATAAATATTTATTCCCAAAATGGATAACTATAAAATTATCTATAAACTTCTATATTATGAAATACAGTTCTTCCATTATTTAAATTTTTATATAAATGTTCTAGCGTCCCATCAAATCTAATTGAATGTCCAGACTCTAAAATATAAGTTTTTCCATCTACATTAAGCTCAAGTTTACCTTCTATTACAAGTACATACTCTTCCAGAACATGACTATGTGTAGATGAAACATGAGTACAATTTGCTTCAAGCTCAATTATAAAAAGTTCAAACCTTCTTTGAGGGCTAAAAGGATATATGGGATATAACTTCATATTGCCTTGCTGTTCAATAATAGGTTCCACATCCTCTTTTTTTATAACCTCATAAGTGTTTGTATTTTCATTTAACAGTGTTGTAAAATTTATTTTGAATCCAGATGAAATTTTCCATAAGGTAGATACAGTGGGGCTAGATTCACCTCTTTCAATCTGTCCCAGCATTGCTTTACTAACTCCTGTCATCTTTGAAGCTTTATCTAAACTTATGCCCATGTCTTGTCTTAATAACCTTAAATTTTCTCCTACATTAGGAAATTTATTATCCATGTTAAAATCCTCCTGATAGTCTATTTGTATTCTATGATTTTTACGCCTGTAAGTTCTACTATCTCTTTTAATTTTAACATATGGCTATTGCAAATTTCATCAAATTCATACATATAATCTTCAAGCCCTAATGCTTTATATTTATCAAGTCCAAATTTATGATATGGAAGTAATTCCATCTTTCCACCTAAAACATTTTGTTTTACAAATAATGCAGTGTTTCTTATATTTTCTTCACTATCATTCACTCCAGAAATAATTGGTACTCTTATAACCATAGATTTGTTTAATTTTGAAAGTCTACATATATTTTCTAATATTATCTCATTACTTACTCCTGTATATGCTCTGTGAACATTATCATCCATAGATTTTATATCTACAAATATATGGTCTATTTTTTCAAAGACATCTTTCACTTTATTCCACTCAAAATATCCACAAGTTTCAATTGCTATGTTTATACCTTTATTATAAAAAACATCAACTAATTCTCTTAAAAAATCAATTTGAAGTGTGGGTTCTCCTCCAGAAAAAGTTACTCCTCCGTTAGACTCAAAGAAAAATATAAAATCTTTTTCAACTTCCTTTACAATCTCTTCAACACTCATCTCTTCAGTCATTATACAGATAGCATCATTGAGACATGTTTTAACACATCTTCCACACAAATCACACTTATTATTTATTTGACTTCTATCAGATAATGAACTTATATTTTGAGGACAAACATCTATACACCTATTACAAGATATACACTTATCCTTCATAACTCCTAGCTTTACTATATTGCTCCATGAGTCTGGATTAGAACACCACTTACATTTTAATTTACATCCTTCTAAAAATATAGTAGTTCTTATTCCATCACCATCATTTACTGAAAAATGTTGTACCTTTACAACTTTACCTTTTTTACTCATAATCTACCTCATAATTAAAATTTACTATGTGAGTTTCTAGCTATTATAGCATCTTGCATCTCTCTTGATAAATTAACAAATTGAGTACTATACCCAGCAACTCTCACTAATAAATCTTTATATTCTTCTGGATTCTCTTGAGCTTTTAATAAGACATCATTTGATATTGTATTAAATTGTACATGGAATCCACCTAGTGCAAAATACGATTTAACCATAGAAGCTAGGTTTCTAAGTCCTCTTTCTGTTTCAACCAAATCTTGATTAAATCTTAAATTTAGAAGTGTTCCTCCAGTGTGAACATCATGATTTATTTTTGATGCAGATTTCATAGCTGCTAATGGACTTGTTGTATCAGTTCCAACAAATGGAGAAACTCCTTCTGTCAAAGGTTTTGTGGCTTTTCTTCCACATGGAGTTGCACCTACTATTTTTCCAGTTGGAACATAGTTTGATATACCCATAAATGCACTATTAAATTTAGATCCAAAAATATCCTTATATTTTCTAGTTTCACTATAATAAAAATCAGAAACTTCAATAGCCAATGAATCTACATAATCATTGTCATTTCCATATTTAGGGACATCTAAAGCAAACTTTCTTAATTCTTCATAGCCTTCCCAATCATTATTTAATGCCTTTGTTAACTCTTCTAATGTAGTAACCTTATCTTCAAATACTAATTTTTTTATAGCTGCCAATGAGTTTGAAACTACACCTAATCCTATACCTGTTAAGACAGGTCCTATATTGTATTTTGCTCCACCTTTACTCAAATCAATACCTTTATCCAAACAACCATCTACACAAGTAGATAAAAATGGTCTCGGTACTATTTCTTTATGAATTTGTTGAGCAACAGTAGTTCCTATAACAGAATTTTTTATAAGATATGCTAGTTGCTTTAAAAACTCTTCTTTAACTTCTTCAAAAGATGCAAATTCGTTGATATTTTTTACATCTAATCCCATTTTTTCTCCAGTTAATCTACTCTTACCTTCATTCATAGCATATTCCAGTGCTGCTGCAAAATTAATATTTACTGCTGAAGTCCATTGACCTGTCTTTCTAAAGTGAGGAACAACACAACCACAATTGCTCCAATCTCTTGCATCTTCTGCATCATATCCATCTTGAAGTAACATTTGTGCTCCTGCACTATCACTGTGTATAGCAGGAAAACCAGTACCTTGTTTTACCAATTTCGCAACTGCCATAACAAAATCATCTGGTGCTCCCTGACTTATTCTAACACTTAAACCTGGTTGATGAGTTTTTACACTTTCTGTTGCCTTTAAACACATATATGAAATATCATTAGTTCCATCAGTTCCATTTCTCTTTTTGCCACCAACAGTAAGGTTTTGAAATTGGTTGTATCCTGCAAAATAATTTGCTGTATTTGCTGATATTGTCCATACCCACTCTGATAGCTTAATCCATAGCGCCTCTATCAACTCTTGAGCCTCTGATTTAGTTATATTCCCTTCTTTAGTATCTTTTTCATAATATGGATACATATATTGGTCAAATCTACCTAAGTTCAACGCTAATGGATTTTCAGATAAAACACCACCTAATTGCACAAACCATACAAATTGTATCGCTTCATAAAAACTAGTTGGAGGATTTGCTGGTACATTCTCACATACTTCTGATATTTTTATAAGTTCTAACTTTCTTTTTGAATCTTTCTCTGATTCACTCATTTCTTTTGCAAGTTTTGAATATCTATTTGCCAATGTCATGATACCATCTGCAACGATAGAAACAGACTTATAGAAATCTATTTTTTCAATATTTTCTGAAATTGATATGTCTAGTTCTTTTATCTTCTTATCTACTTCTTCCTTGATACCCTTGTATCCTTTTACAAATAATATATCTTGATAATCTGGAGTTACTTCCCCTACTGCCTGTCTCCACTTAGAATCATTATCTATTATTCCTGTATCTACCAATATCTTAGCTGTATCTTCTGGAATTCTTGCTAAAAAAACTTCTTCCAAAGATTTACCCTTCCAATATGGAAATATCTCTTTTCTTATAAATTCTATTTGATCTTTTGATATTACATATGGGTCTTGAGTTCTTTCATCAAAAGTATCCATTTCCTTATCTACCCATTGCCAAGAAAATTCTGGTGTTAATATACCTGTTCTTCTGAATTTACCAGCTGTACCTACAATTAATTCATTCTCAAATATTTTTATAGGAAGTTCTTTGCATGTATCTAAAAAAGCTTTTGCTCTTCTTATACATATGGCTTCTCCCTCAGTCTTTTTATGTGATTCTGTAAAAATTCTAGCCCTTTCACAACATATCATAGGTTTAGAATTAACGTATTCTTGTCTAAATGCTTCTATTCTATCAGTTTGACTCATTTAAAATCCCCCTTTGGATAATATATATTAATTTTTGTATGTTATAACATACTTTAATTATATTATACTGTCCTTTAACATAAAATGGCAACCATAAATAATGTATTTTTGAATAAAAATACTTGTTCAAAAATAAAATGATAATTTATCAATATAAAAAGAGAGTGTCTTAAAATAATTTTTTAAAATCACTTTAAGACACTCTCCACCTTTACTTATTTAATTTTTTAATCCTTAAGTAATACATTATTCTTCTATATAATTGTACCAAATACAAAGTTAATAACATGATTTGTAATGCGATAGTACAAATATCTACTCCATAACCATTAAATAAATTTCTTATTTCAGTGAACAATAAATATATAAAAATAACTACTAAAATAGTAAATAAAAATAAATTCATGAATAAAATTGATTTTACTTTATCTTTTTTATCTAAATCACTATATAATTTAGGAGGTACATCTTCATATGTTTTAGTCCATACATACCATGAAGATGTACCTATAAAACTACCAATACTTCTAAATATGAGGTTCCATCCTCTAGACTTATATTTATTAAAATAATTTTCCTCAGCATCATAATAATAATCAATAGCGTATTTTATTTTTCTTGGAGTTCCTTTGTAAAAATAAAAGATTCCTCCAAGTTTACTTATCTTATATAAGTTATATCCTTGTTCTTCCATATCTTCTAACCATTCTTCTATCCTATCAGGTGAACTATACCAATCAAATTTAAACTTCATTTTCTTTTCCATAAGATTCACCTCCAAAATGATATTTTTGACATATAATAATCTATTTTAATAATTATATCATTTTGATATTAATTTTAGGTTACAATTAGATATCTAAAAATCTATTTAAATAGCAATAAACTAATAGCCATAACAATCATTCCTGCAATTAATCCATAAATTGATAAATGATGTTCACCATATTCTCTAGCTGATGGTAGTAGTTCATCAAGGGATATAAATACCATAATACCTCCAACAATGGCAAATACAATTCCAAGTGTAGTATCATTTAGAAAATTTCTAAGAAGTACATATCCAATAATTGCTCCTAAAGGTTCTGACATTCCAGATAAAAAAGAATAATAGAAAGCTTTCTTTTTATCTCCTGTAGCATAATACACTGGTACAGATACAGAGATTCCTTCTGGTATATTGTGTATAGCAATTGCTATAGCTATTGGTATTGCTATTGTAGCATCATCAAGCGCTGATATAAATGTAGCTAATCCTTCTGGAAAATTATGAATTGCTATAGCCATTGCTGTAAATATCCCAGTTCTTAAGAGAGATTTATTTTTTTGTATATTTTTTTCATCTACATTTTCCATTTTCTTTATCTCATGAGGATTTTCTTCTTGAGGAATTAACTTATCAATAATTGCAATGATAGCCATTCCTGCAAAAAAAGCTATTACAGTTGACCAGCTTCCTAATTTTTCTCCCATAGACTTCGTTAAAGCATCTTGTGCCTTAGGAAATATTTCTACCATAGATACATAAATCATAACACCAGCAGAAAAGCCTAAACTTACAGAAAGAAATTTAGTATTGGTCTTTTTAGCAAAAAACGCTATACAACTTCCTATTCCAGTAGACAAGCCAGCAAACAAAGTTATTAAAAACGCAAACATTATATTACTCAATTAAATCACCTTCTTTTTAATTGATATTGATTATCATTTTCTTTTATAGTATCATATCTTTTTTTTATAGTCAACATTTATAGTAACTATAGACAATAAAAAAGCAGAGTATAAACTTAGTCTCTGCTTTTTCTTTATAGTATATTAAAATTATTTATTTAAAAAGTCTACTGCATATTGAACATATAAAGCAGTTCCAATCTCTAAGGCATCTTCATCTATATTAAAACACCCATGATGATGAGGATAACAAGCTCCTTTGGCTTCATTTCTAGCGCCTACAAATGCCAATGCACCAGGTGCAATATTCATAAACTCAGCAAAATCCTCTGCTCCTGTTACTTTTTCAAATAGTGCTATACTTTCTTTTCCAAATAGCTTAATTACTGCATCTGTAGCTATCTCTGAGCATTCCTTGTCATTTATAACAGCTGGTGTTAAATATCCATACTCTAACTCAGCTTCTGCTCTATATGCTTCTGTTGTAGATTTTGCAATACGTTCTAAAATCGTAGGAATTTGTTTTCTAAGTTCTGGATTAAATAATCTTATTGTGCCTTCTAGAACAGCTTCACTTGCTATTACATTAAATCTTGTTCCAGAATTTAAAACTCCAACACTTACAACTAGTGGCTCTAAAGGACTTACTTCTCTACTAACCATGGATTGTAGGTTCATAACTAATGCAGAACTTGCAAGTACTGCATCAACACCTTGATGAGGAAGTGAACCGTGGCCACCCTTACCTTTTACAGTAATTTTGAAGAAATCAGCAGAAGCCATTCTTGGACCTTCTTCAACTGATACAGTCCCACACTCCACATCACTCCAAAGATGAATTCCAAATACACCATCTACACCTTCCATAGCACCATCTTTAATCATAGCTCTTGCACCTCTACCTACTTCTTCTCCTGGTTGAAAAAATAATTTCACAGTTCCCTTAATATCATCTTTAATATCATTCAAAACCTTAGCTGCTCCTAAAAGCATTGATGTGTGACCATCATGTGCACAAGCATGCATAAGCCCCTCATTTTTTGATTTGTATTCTACGCCTGTACATTCAACAACTTGAAGTGCATCCATATCTCCTCTAAGTGCTACAGTTTTTCCTGGGTTAGCTCCTTTTATAGTTGCAATTACACCTGTACCTCCAGCTGATACATATGGTACTCCTATCTTATCAAGTTCTTCTTTAATTCTCTTTGATGTTCTAAATTCTTCCATACTTTTTTCAGGATTTTCATGAAATTCTCTTCTAAGTTTGATTACATAATCTTTATATCCATTTGTTATTTCTTTAATATTCATTCCAGACCTCCAAGTGTAACATATTCTTCTTATTATTTAAATGCCTTATTTATTAGTTAAAATTTATATAAGATTTACAAAAATACCTGCTATTACTACAGAAGCTATTGTTACTGTAGTAAATCCACCAACAAGCATCTTTGGAAGCATTTTATCCATCAAAAATTCTTTTTCTTCTGGAGTTTCAGCCAAGGCCTTTACTGCTTCTTCAGTTAATATATAATTTGGTGGGAAACCATAAAGTGCTGTAAGTGAAACTGAAAATGCCATTTCCTTACTTTCACCTAAAAGCTTACCTACTATAATAGAGAATATCCCCATACCTATTACACCAAAAATTATAATTCCTACAAGAGGAACAGCCATTTCAGCAAGCATTGCTGGTGTAGCTTTTGCTAATCCTGCAAATATGAAAGCCATCAATGATGTCATTAACCACCCAAATGAACCTGATTTATTAAGTGGTTTTCTGTCAACTATTCCAAGTTCTGATGCTATTACACCAAATATTAAACAGATAACATATCTTGATACAACTTCATGTGTAAGATTTGTGAATTGCACTGCTAACCATGCTACAAGTCCTAATCTAAGTATTATCATATATGTTGTATCATACTTTTCAGGTAAATCTGGAATTATCTTAAACTTACTCTTTTGCTCAGGTACTTTTTTAGTTTCTTCTTCAACTTTAGTTACAGTCACTTTTCCACTTCTAAAATCTGATAAAAGTCTTTTTCCTTCTTTTTTAAGCATTAATGCTGTGATAGGATAACCTGCAAACCCCTGTGCCACATACATTAAAATTGCTAGAACTGCTAAGCTTGCAAGACCTTTTGCTGTAGCAGCATCTGCCATCATTATAGATGCAACTAATCCTCCAGTAAGAGGAGGTGTAGCTATTACTGCCGTATCCCATCCAAACACTAGAGTTCCTAATGCTAAAGCTCCTACACATATTCCTACTATCCCTGCTAGTGCTATTACTATTGTCTTCCATTGACCTGCTAACTCTTTAATACTCATCATAGTTCCCATATGAGTTATTAATAAAAGCATACCTAACTGTGCCAATGGTGTTCCTAGAGCTGCTAGGTCCACGATATTTTCTGGGAAAAAAGTCCAAAATCCTACTATAAATATAATTGCTGATACAAAAACTGATGGAACAAAAGCTTTAGTTTTTGCTGAAACTACATCTCCTATCGTCAGTGATACTAAAACTAGACAAAAAGCTGTTATTGCTTCCATACAAAATCCCCCCTCATAAATAAATATATTTGTATACAATGTATGTATAGTTATCCATTATTTTACTACTTTTGAAAAACATTTCAAGTCAAAATTCGATTTTTTTCATAAAATTCTATAAATTCTATTAATTAAAGTTAGTTTTCTAAATTATTCTTTTTGTAAAAACGTTACCCTACACATTGGCTATTTTACAGTACTCTTATAAATAGAATTGAGCATAATTTGCAAAAAATAAAACATAGAATACATTTTTCATAAAACATCTCATTAATATAAAATGAATTTGCTTTATAAATCTTAATATATTCTATGTTTATAAATTTAATTTATATGTTAGTTATTGTGTAATCTACTATATACGCCATTTTTGTTTACTAACTCTTCATGAGTACCTCTTTCTTCAATTCCTTTATCTGTCAGTACTATGATTTCATCAGCATTTTTTATAGTAGTCAATCTATGTGCAACAACTAAATTTGTTCTATCTTTGCTTAATTCTTCTAAAGACTCTTGAATTTCTCTTTCTGTTACATTATCTAAAGCGGAAGTAGCTTCATCCAATATTATTATTGGAGGATTCTTTAAAAAGATTCTCGAAATTGAAATTCTTTGTTTTTGCCCACCAGATAATTTTACTCCTCTTTCTCCTATATAAGTGTCATATCCATCTGGCAGAGTTTCTACAAAATCGTGTATTCTAGCTTTTTTTGCAGCATCAATCATCTCTTCATCTGTAGCACTAGGATTTCCACAAAGAATATTATCTCTTATAGTCCCTGTAAATAAAAATACATCCTGTTGTACTATACCTATATTTTTTCTCAATGATTTTAAGCTTACATCCCTTATACTCTTTCCATCAATTTTTATATCACCTTTATCAAATTCATAAAATCTTGGCAATAAATTGCATAATGTAGTCTTTCCTCCACCAGAAGGTCCAACTAGAGCTATAGTTTTCCCAGCTTCTATAGACAGACTCAGATTATCTAATACTTGAGTATCATCTTCATATGTAAAAGATATATTTTCTATGTCGATATTACCTTTTACATGTTCAAGCTCAACAGGGTTTTTAGCTTCTTTTTGATGGTCTTGTTCCATTATCTCTATGAATCTTTTAAAACCTGTCATACCATTTTGATATTGTTCTGTAAAGTTTATCAATTTCTTCATAGGTTGTATAAACATTTTTACATATAATATATATGCAGCAAAATCACCTAAAGTAATTTTTCCAAGATAAGTAAAGTATCCACCAGCTATGACAACTACCCATTCCAAAATATCCATATATAAGTTCATACCAGAATAGTATTCTGCCATTACTTTATAAGAATCTTGTCGTGCTCTCCTAAATAATTTATTGCTTCTTACAAACTTGTTTAATTCTTCCTTTTCAGTACAAAAAGACTTAGTTACTTTCATTCCAGCTATGCTATTTTCTAAAGTTGCATTTACATCACCTATAGTAACTCTACTTTTCATAAAAGCTATATTCATCTTATCTTTTTTTGTTATCGCAAACCAAATTATAAATGGCAATATAGCAAATATTATAAGAGTAAGAGGAATATTTATATCTATAAGTATAAAGAATGAACCAACTAACATTACTATAGAAATGAATAAATCTTCAGGACCATGATGTGCAAGTTCTGTTATATCCATTAAGTCATTTACTATTCTAGACATAGTTACACCAGATTTATTATTATCAAAATAAGTATTTGGAAGCTTCTGTAAGTGTGTAAATACCTCATTTCTCATATCAGCTTGCATATCTACACCAATGACATGTCCCCAATATTGCATAAAATAATTAAGTCCTGCTTTTGCTATAAATATAAGTATAAGTACAACTGCAAAAACTACTAGCATTCTTAAATTTTTATTTGGAACAATGTCATCCATTATATTTCTAGTTATCATAGGATAAACTAAATCACATAAAGAAAATAAGAATGCTGCTATAAGGTCTAATGTAAAGATTTTCTTATATGGTTTATAATATTTGACAAATTGTTTTATCATAAGTTTTAAATCCTCCTTTATCAATACGTCTAAAAAATACCCTTAAATTAGTATAACATAACACTAATTTTAAATCTTTTATAAAATTACAATTCAAAAAAATATTTTTCATAAAATTGAATATTTATTTTATATAATTACATATTTAAAATACACCTAAAAAGAGCCGTATCTATGTAAATAAAATTTTACAAAGATACAACTCTATATTTAGTACTAAATATTTTTTATAACTGTAAACTTAAAAACTTATTTTAAAGCATCCAATATTTTCTTATCTAATGCAGCAGTATTTATACCTGTTATGTATGCTGTTGCTTTTATTGCAGGTATATCATAAGTTGTTGGTAATATAGTAGTAGATACTATTAAATCAGCACCTTCTTGTTTTGTTGCACATTCAGCGATTTTACATTGTATAACTTCTGCTTGTATGTTATTTTCTTTAACCAATCTTTCTACTTTGTCGCAAACTACTGTTGACGTTGCAATTCCTGCTCCACATGCTACTAATATTTTTTTCATATTATCCTCCTACGATTACTATAATGTTTTATAATTCAAAATACGATTTTTATAATTAAATAAATTTCTCATATCTTTATTTATATATAAATAATTATACCATTTTATATCAAAATAATATCTTAAAATTATTCTTTTAATATGTTTTTTATTTCACTATCATTTAATTTTAAAGTATTATTTTTTATACAAGATTCTATGTACTTTGATATAGTTTTGTAGTCATTCAAACCAAACTGCTTAACATTTAAATCATATTCTATATCACTTACAATACCTATCAAATCAGATTTATTTGATAAAATATCCTTATACTTATCTTTTCTAGTTATCTCTAATCTTTTAAATCTGTAATTTTTATACCCCTCTATAATAATCAAATCCATGTCTTCATAAAACCTAATCATTTTATATAGTGGATTTTTATCTTTTAATTCTTCAATATATGCTAACCTCTTATTTGATATTATACAAACTTTTCTCGCACCTGATTTTCTATGTTTATAAGTATCTTTACCTTCCTCATCCATCTCAAAATCATGGCATGTGTGTTTGATAACTCCAACATTATAACCTTCTTTACTTAATTCTTTTACTATACCTTCAATTAATGTAGTTTTACCTACTCCTGAATAGGAAACAATTGATAATATATTATACATAAAACCATATCCCCTTCATAAAACTATATAACAACAACATCTACTAATTGGTTTTCTTTTATTATTTCTCTCTTTTTTATCTTAATCATGCAATTACTTCTTAATGTTGCAGATAATCTAGCCTTGGCATCTTTTTTATCATTTAACTTAACATATAATTTACCTTCATCTGTATATAATTTTCCACTTACAAACCTATCGTTATTTGAGAATTTGTTAAATTCTCCTTTAAATATAGCTTTTATATAATGACTGCTTTCTTTATATGTTAAATACTCAATCACAGGAACAACTACATTATCAAATACCACAATTGCTGCATGTGGATTACCAGAAAGCCCAAACAATATTTTTTCTCCCAATGTAGCTACATAGCAAGCACCTCCAGGTTTAATATTTATCTTCCAAAACAATTCTTTTGCTCCTATGTTTCTAAATACATCTGGTATTAAATCTTTATCTCCAACAGATACACCACCTGTAGTAATTAAAAAATCTACATTTTCTAGCATATCCTTTACTTTTTTTTCTAACTCTTGTATATCATCAGAACAAGTACATATTGTATCTGCTTGTATTCCAAGCTTTAGAAGCTTTGAATATAATGTATATCTATTACTATCATATATTTTACCATCCTCTAAAGTTTCATTTATATCTTGTAATTCTGTTCCTGTATTTAAAACGCCCACTTTTAAATCATCATATACATCTAATTTAGATATTCCAAGACTCGCTAATACTCCTATACCATCATACCCTATATTTTGATTTTTACTAATAATTAATTGACCTTTTTTTATATCCTCACCTTTAAATATATAATTATCATATTCCTTTAGTTTTACATTTAAAGTTATCATATCTTCTCTAATTGTCACATCTTCTTTTTTTACTACACAGTTTGCTCCCTTTGGAATTTTTCCACCAGTCATTATCTTCACTGCTTCATTTTTATTTAATATACCATCAAATACTTCTCCTGCATATAATATTCCTATGACCTTTAAATTTTTATTTTCAGAATTTGCATCATATGCATAACCATCATATGGTGACCTGTCAAATGGAGGACTATCAATTGTTGAATATATATCTTCTGCAACTACTTTATTTACTGCTTCTATAAGATTAACTCTCTTAATCCTACTTATTGGTATAACATTTTCTTCAATAATTTTTATGGCATCTGCTAATCCTATCATTTTAAATACACCCCAATATATTTTTTATATAAATCATTTTAGCTTATATTTAATTATAACTAATTGTTGTCTATAAGTGCAGTTTAAATTTAATGAATCTTATAAAATTATTATTAATTGTATTAATTTCAATTTTATACATAAAAAAAACTGTTTCAAGTTAGAAATTTACTTCTACCTTGAAACAGGCTTATATGCTTTAAAATTCATTATTCTAATAAAGCTCCTTTTATTATTTTTACAAATTTATCGCTCTCAATAGTTTTTATAGACTTTATTTTATTGTCTACTATACTTATTGTAAGTATTTCTTTTTCTAATACTTTATTATCTTTCTTTAATCTATAACTCCTCACTACCCTATTGCCTTCATGGTTATATGCTGTTAAATCATAATTGGCATTACCCACGATTTCATTTATTCTAGATTCTTCAACTCCAATATACTCTCCTAAATCAATGTTTTTATATTCTTCTAAAGATACAGCTGATTTTTCATTATCATTTTTTTCAATCATAATACCATAATTTTCATCTACAGCTATTATACTTTGTGATGAAAAAGAATTTGTTTCAACATTAACAACTTTATTTTTATTAATATTAATGTATAAAGCACTTCCATCTAATTCATTGTTTCCAGTATATTTAGGGTAAACTAATGTCATATAACTTGATGTATTTATATCTTGCATTGTATTTGATTCTTTTAAATTCTTATTTTTTATATAATAAATTGTGTTATAAGGTATTCCCATATTCTTTATAACATATTTATAATCTTTATCTATCATTTCATTAACATTATTTTGAACTTTTGTCATAGTTTTTTGCTGTGTTGCTTTACTTGCTACTTGATTTTTCTCTTTAGTAGTTTCCTTATGACATCCAACAAGTACAATCCCTAAAATAGTTACACAAACTAATGACCTTTTTAACTTCATAAATCAATCCTCCTTTCTTAAATTCTATAATATTTATCTATATCTCATTGTGTGATTATCTCTTTTTTCAATAATTACGTTCATTATTTTATAAAATAATTATATAATATTTATTTAAATTTAATAAGATTAAGAAGCTATTTGTAATTTTTTTGTAACAAAACACATTTTAAAGTTGAATTTTGAAAATTCAATTTGCAAGATACTTGTGGTAAATATCCTTATAACATTATACCAAATTATTCCTAAACAATCAAAAACTCCATAAACATTTTAAGGTTTTCTATTTCAAAAATCCCCTTCAACCATTAATTTATCAAATATGTTATAATAGTTTTAGATAATTTAAGGAGGATTAAATAATGGATTTTAAACAACTCGAAGTATTTGTTGCTGTTGCAAAACACCAAAGTTTTTCAAAGGCTGCAAGAGAGCTTTTTTTAACTCAACCTACTGTAAGTGCACATATACAAAATTTAGAAAGAGAATTAGAGACTGTACTTATAAACAGAAGCAACAAAGTTATTACACTCACAAAATCTGGTGAAATTCTTTACGAGCACGCTATATATATATTAAACAACTGTAAACGTGCAATTTATGATATAAAAGAATATTCAGGTAAAATAGAAGGTATTATAGATATAGCATGTAGTTCTATACCGGAAACTTATATTCTCCCTGATTTTATGAAGAATTTTTCTATGAGTTATCCAGATGTAAAATTTTCTATAAGCCATTATGATTCTCAATACGCTATATCAGAAATTTTAAATGAACGGATAAGCTTTGGATTAGTTGGTTCTAAAATTAACAATCCTCAAATCGAATATCTAGACTTATTAGATGATGAACTTGTACTTATTACTCCTTCAGATTTTAAAATTGATAACAAGAATAATTACATTGACATAGAAGAATTGGCTTCTTTCAATTTTATTATGAGAAAAGAAGGCTCTGGTACTAGAAACTTAATACTAAACACACTCAGCAAAAATAACTTTCCGGTAAACAAATTAAATGTAATAGCTCATGTAGAATCAAATGAAGCCATTAAAGAAATGGTTAGATTAGGCCTTGGTGTATCTTTTATATCATATATTTCAGCTATTGATTATCTAAATGCAGGCAAAATAAAATGCTACAAAATAAAAGATGTTGATTTTACAAGAAAATTTTTCTTTATTTATTCTAAAAAGAAAACTTTTTCTCCATTAGAAGATAAATTTCTAAACAGACTATGTGAGTACTTTGAAATCATAATATAATAATTTTAATACATGGAACTCAAATTTAAATTATAAACTACTGAATTAATAAAATAAATAGAGTAGTATTTATACTATGTTCATTTAATTAATGAGCATAGTATAATACTACTCTATTTACTTATTACTTATTACTTATTACTTATTACTTATTACTTATTACTTATATTATTGTATATTAAATTTATAAGTTTATATTAAAAAACGCCTTATATCCTTTGTACATTTCATATATATCTACTTTAGAAACAATCTCATGTGGTGCATGCATATTTAAAACACCAACACCACAGTCTATAACCTCTGCGCCTTGATTTGCTAGGATGTAGGCTATTGTGCCTCCTCCACCTTGGTCCACTTTCCCAAGTTCAGCAGTTTGCCATACTACATTACCCTCATTAAAAATTCTTTTTACTTCTGATATAAACTCAGCATTGGCATCATTACATCCACTCTTACCTCTCGAACCAGTATACTTATTTAAAACTATTCCATTTCCCATATATGCAGAATTTCTTTTTTCATATGCCTCACCAAAATTTGGGTCATATCCAGCTGCAACATCAGCTGATAATACTTTACTATTTGCTAAAGCTCTTCTTACTTTAATATCACAGTAATCGCCTTCTAAAGCTATTAACTCAGCTACAGTATTTTCAAAAAACTTTGAATGCATACCTGTATTTCCTTGGGAGCCAACTTCTTCTTTGTCCACACATAATGTAACTGAAGTAAATTCTGGTTGTCTAGTCTCTAATATAGCTTTTACAGCAGCATATGAACATACTCTATCATCATGGCCATATCCTAATACCATTGACCTATCAAATCCCAAATCTCTTGCCTTCCCAGCTGGAACTACTTCAATCTCAGCACTTAATAAATCTTCTTCAACTATACTATATTTTTCATTTAAAATTTTTAATATATTTGCTGTTATAGGTTCTTTTTCTTCGCCATCCAAAGGCATATTTCCAATCAATACATTTAAGGCTTCACCACTGATTCCTTCTGACAATTTCTTTTGCATTTGGTCTCCAGCTAAATGAACCAATAGGTCAGTTACACAAAATACTGGGTCACTGTCTTCTTCACCAATAGATACATCCACTTTTGTACCATCATTTAATATAACTACTCCATGTAAAGCAAGAGGAATAGCTGTCCATTGATATTTTTTAATTCCTCCATAGTAGTGAGTCTTAAAAAAACCTAGATTAGCTTCTTGATACAATGGGTTTGGTTTTAAATCTAATCTTGGCGAATCTATATGACTACCTATAATCTTCATACCTTTTTCTATATAATTTTTACCTATCACAAAAAGTGCTACTGCTTTTTCTTTATTTATAGCATAAATCTTGTCCCCATGACTCACACTTCCCTTTTCCATAGCTTCATCTATTGAAATATAACCATTTTCTTTAGCCAATTTTATAATTTCTTTTACTGAAAGTCTTTCAGTTTTTGATTTACTTAAAAAATCCATATAATTGCGAGCATATTCCATAACCTGTTCAATAGCATTTTCTTTTTTTTCAATTTCCCATGCATTCTTAAATTCATGCTTTAAGTCCATGTTTTCCTCCTATTAAGTTTTAATTTTTATTATTTTTCATATATTGTTCATATTCCTCTGGTGAGACTACTTTAACACTGTCAAGTCTTGATTTAAAATGAGCTCTAAAATTTTCTAAATATTCCTTTCTTAAAGTCTCTCTTTCTTTGATTTCATCATCAGAAAGAGCTCCCTCTTTATTTTTCTTTGCTAATTCATTAATCCTATCTAATTTCTTCTTGTCAAACATTTTTTCCTCCTAAAAAACTTCTATTTATTAATAAAATAATTTATTACTTTTTATATCTAATTTATTTTTATATTCACAGAAAAACTCATCTATATTATCGCTTATTATAGATATTCCCTTTTCTAATTCTTCCATACTTGGACGAGCTATATTTATTCTAAAAAATCTATCATCCACTAGATTATCAAAAAAATAAGTCCCTGGAAGCATGGATACTCCTTTATTTAACATAAAACTTGTAAAACTTTGAGATGTATATCCTCTTGGCAATTCTAAAAAAAAGTTTATCCCTCCACAAGATTTTCTAACTTTTAATTTACCACTCAATTTATCATTAATCAAGCTTTTTGCTAACTTGTATTTATCAGTATATATTTTCTCTATATGACTCAAATAATTCTTCCAATTAAAATTCTCCATGTAGTAGTACATTGATTTTTGAATAAGACCTGGGGTTGATATGTCTGATGAATATTTAGCCCATAAAACTTTTTTTAATAATTCGTTTGGCATTTCTACAATCCCTATTCTTAAACCTGGCATAAGTATTTTTGAAAAACTCTTTATATATACTACTCTATTTTTATCATCATAACTTCTGACTGTTCTATTGTCTTTTGAGTCAAATATAAAATCACTTATAAAATCATCTTCAATTATATAAAAATCATGTTCTTCTGCCAATTCTATTAGCTTCTTTTTTTTATATGTTGAATAAGATATACCTGTTGGGTTTTGAAAATTAGGCATAATATATATAAGCCTTGGTTTTATTTTTTCCAATTTTAATTTTAAAATACCTATATCAATTCCATCATCTAACATAGGTATAGATATTATTTTTGCACCTCTACTTTTAAATACTTCAATTGCCCCATTATAAGAGGGCTCTTCCATAAAAACAACATCAGAATAACTTATAAGACCTTTACAAACTATATCTATACCTTGCTGTGCTCCTGAGATTATTTGAATATTTTCTTTAGTAGTATTTATATTTTCATCACTTAAATACTCTACCATCTTTTCTCTTAATTCCTCAGAGCCTAGACCTTCATCATAATCAAATATTGAACTTCCATCTTTAGATAGTGCCATATTTACAGCATTTTTAAATGAATCTATAGGAAACATATCATTAGATGGATTTCCATTATCGAAATGAATTAAATCATCTCTTTGTCTAATATTCTTGTTTTTCCCTTTATCTATACCATTTTTATAAGAATTTGAATTTGATACAAAAGTTCCACTTCCTATAATTTTATATACATATCCTTCATTTTCTAAAAGCTCATATACTTTGACTATAGTAGTATTATTTACATGTAAATAATCTGATAACTTTCTTATTGGTGGAAGTTTTTCATGCTCAACTAGTTCTTTGTTTATTATTAACTGCTTTATATGATTAAATATTTGTATATATTTAGTTGACTTCCTTTCACTTAAATCTATTTTGTATTTTTCCACATTTATCACCGCTTATTGTTTTTATATTTTGTTGATGCTTTAGTATATATTTGATATTATTTAGTATGTATATATAATACCAAAATTTTTATAAAAAGGGGAAATATTTATGTTTTACGACTATCACATGCACTCAAGTTTCTCTACTGATGGAAAATCTACAATGGAAGAAATGATAAAAAAATCTATAGACCTTGGTATAAATGAAATTTGTTTCACAGACCATGTCGATTATGATGTTTATGCTGATGATTCTTTTTCAATTGTCTACGAAGATTATTTTAAAAGTCTAGAAACTCTTAAAAATAGATATAAAGATAAAATATCAATAAAAAAAGGGATTGAATTTGGAGTTCAAACTCAATTAATAGATACATATAGAAAAGAAGCTCATCAATATCCATTAGATTTTATAATATGTTCTATTCATGCTATAGATACAATGGATTTATACCTTGGTAGCTATTTTGAAGGTAAGACTCAACATGAGGTCTATGAGAATTACTACCTTTATTTGTATAATATTGTTAAAAACTATAAGGATTACTCTGTTTTAGGGCATTTAGATTTAATTAAAAGATATGCACCTTATGATACTATCTTAGATGATAGACTATTTTCAGATATAATTGAAGAAACTCTTAAACAAGCCATCTATGATGGTAAAGGTATTGAAATAAACACATCTTGCTACAGATACAACCTTCCAGATTTAACTCCATCTAGATATATCCTTCAGATGTATAAAGATTTAGGAGGAGAAATCATAACTACAGGCTCAGATTCACATCATGTAAGTCAAATTGCATACGAGTTTGATTACATATATTCATTGCTAAAAAAGATGGGATTTAAGTATGTATCTAAATTTAATAAAATGAAGCCAGAATTTATAAAATTATAAATTTTTACACCTCCTTATGAATATATTTAAAAGATAAGGAGGTGATTTTTTTGAAAGTACCTTATTTAGTACTATCAACAGTTATTTTATTTATGTCTAACTTTGTCGTAAGAATATTTGGATTTTTATATAAAATATTCTTATCAAGAGCTTTGGGCGAAACAGGTTTAGGTATTTATCATATGATTTTTAACTTTTTAATGATTTGCTTAGCTGTTACAACAACTGGAATACCTACTGCACTTAGTTGCCTAGTTGCAAAAAGAAAAGCTTTAAACGATAAACACAATACTAATGCTTTATTTATATCAACTTTATACATATCATTTTTTGTAGCATTAATTATATCTATAATTGCATCTTTCAATAGTTCTTTTTTATCACTTAAGTTTCTAAAAGACCCTAAATTGAATTTATTTATACTCGCAGTTTGTCCTGCTATAGTTATAATAACACTTTCAAATGTACTTAGGGGGTATTACTATGGCATAAAGAACGTAAAAGTCCCTGCTATTGGACAAATTATTGAACAGATGGGTAAAATTCTATTTGTTTTTTTACTCGTTATGTATGTAAATGATAAGTCTATGAACTGTTATATTGCTCTTTTAGGTATATCTATTGGTGAATTGAGTAATATCATATTTATGCTCATATGTCTATGTCGAGATTCTTCATTTGACAATAAATATATTATAAGTATAAAGGATTTTTATAATTCTTCTATGGAAACATTAAAAATGTCTATACCCATAACTTGCAATAGAATGTCAAACATACTTTTACAATCTATTAGTTCTATGATGATACCATCAAGATTAGCATTATCAGGAATGACTTATCAACAATCATTAAGTATGTACGGTGTCGTCAGTGGAATGGTAATGCCATTTATATTTTTACCATTTACTGTTGGCTCAGCACTTATTGTAAATTTGATACCTACTATATCACAAGAAATTGCTTTAAGAAAACGTAAAAGTGTCCTAAAAAAAATAAAGTATTCTATACTCCTAACTTTATTTGTAGGTATGCTATCATCAGTGTTTTTTTATTTCTTTGGAAAAGATTTATGTATATTAGTATTTAAAAATAAACTTGCTGGAGAATATTTAAAAGCTATGTTTTTAGTACCACTATTTATGTCACTAAATCAAACGCTATCTGGTATTTTACATTCAATAAGAAAAGAATTAGCTTCAAGTATAAATACTATCACTGGTATGTTAATTCAGCTAGTAGCTCTATATGTATTTCTTCCTATTCCAGGGCTTAATATTTATGCATACATATACACAATGACAATAGTATCAATATTTACTTGTTTATTACATACTATAGTACTTTTTAAATCTATAAAATCTATACATTAGTTATAAATAACGTGAAGGCTACCAATGTAAATCGTCTACTATTGGTAGCCTTCCTTAAATGATTTTTATTTATAATTTAAACTGTCTATATATCTACCTATCTATCTGTGGCAACCTGAATTTTCATTTCCTTGATTAGGTCCACATTGCGAAAAATCACATACTTTAGAGAAAGTATCAACAAGTCTTGGTTGGATTGGGTTTGGTGATGCTAAAACTACTATTTGTTCACTTATTAATGTGCTAACTGTTTCTTGTAAGCAAAGTACTAAATCTATATCATTTGGTATGATTAATTCAAAGAAAGGATCACAACCTTCTCTACATTCTAATTTTAATATAGATTTTCCTATACAATCAACTGTTAAATTAGTTTGGAACTCTTGTCTTAAAGTGACAGCTCTTCCATCAGCTGGCAAGCATATTGGTGCTGAAAGTGTGTTAAAAGTAAATTCTACAAAATCAACTCTTCTCTTACATCCACCTCCTGCTCTGACTGCTGGGAAAGCTAATGCAACGAATTCTGTACATCCACATCTACCTCTTAGTTCTAATACTAGATTACGAACTGCTACAGTTAATCCTCTTTGTTTATAAGCTACTGATTTGCCTTTTCCTTGTCTACAACATTCAGCGTTTCTTTCTCCACATACTGCATATTCAAAAGTTGTTTCACAGTTTCTTCCTATTATATCTCCTAATGGTTCCAATTCAAAATCTTCTAAAGTTGTCATTCCTGTGTCAATAACTATTCCATCATTACTTAAGCATATTTTGTCTATAGTTACACTTGCTCTGCCTGCACTTGGAACTGAACCAAATACTTCTACTACTTCTGTTTCAAAAGTTAATGGTTCTCCATTTGGTCCAGTTGCATCTGTAAATGTTTGGAATTGCATAGTATCAAAAATTCTATTAGCTTCTATTGCAAATGGAACTGCATTTGCTATAGAAAAGTTTCTTGGAGATATAGGATTACAGCAGTTTGGTCCACATTTGTTTTCAAAACATTCATCTGAATCCATTTGACATGGTTCACAATCACATTTGCAATTATCATGGCATCCACAATTGTCATCACATGGATTAGGTTTACATGGATTACATGGATCACATGGATTAGGTTTACATGGATTGCATGGTTTACAATCATCATGACAATCACAATTATTATCATTGTTACATCCATTATGATGATGTGATTTTTTGAATCCTCTCATATCATCTGAATTTATCTCATCTGTATACACTTCTTCTTCATTCATTGTAGACATTGGCTGATTTAGCATTCTTTTTTTATTTTTTTTGTAATCTTGCATTTTTCATTGCCCTCCCTGTAAGCGATTCTTATTAAGTCTTCGGCTTTTTATAGCCTAATTAATACTATGCACTTATAATATCATTTGTTACTTTTGCTTTTTAAGTTTATATATAATTAAGTATATTTGGTAGAAAAATGCATTTTAATAAAAAAAAGTACTACTATTTAAAATAGTAGCACTTTTTTTGTCCCGAAACACCGGTGGCTAAGTAAATTCACACCCTAGGCACTCCCAGGTGGGTGACTTGCCAGTAACCTTTAACGTCCAAACTAAACAGGCATGTTATAATTTACTAGACACGGTCTCCCGTATTTCATTTGTAGGTTGAATTTAAAAAAGCCTTATCGTATGTTTCAGGATTTCATATTATTATTATATAATAAATTTCGAATTTTTTAAAGTGGTTTTATATAGTAATTGAGATAATCTTATTCTAATATTACTTTTTCTGCCTTTTCTCTTTATGTATTTAGTTAATTATCACTTTCTCTTAGCTTTACTTCTAGTATTTTTTTCATTATGATTATGTTCATGCTTGTGTTCATTAACATCATACAATTCTTCATCATACACTATATTTTCATCATTATCTTCATCTTCATAGTCTGTTTCTTCATCTTCCATTAATTCTTCTTCATTATCATCTATCTCATCTTCATAATCTAATTCATTATCTTCATATGTTGACTCTTCATCTTCAAATTCTTCATTATTATCTTCATTATCTTCATATTCATCCTCATCATCATTATTGCTATCATCACCTCTTAAAAGAGTTCCTAGCAATTTAAGATTATTCATACTACCTAGATTATTTATATTTGCCAAAGAACTTAAACTAAATCCACCTTCTCCAAAATCATCAGGTAAAAACAATTCTGCAAATAAATCTATCTTTTTTTTCATTCCTATAGCCTTTTCAACAGAATTTTTTCTCTTTTCTGGAAATACATCTATAATTTCTTTTATCATCATATTTTTTTTGTCTTCACTATCCATTTTTCTAAAAAAATCTGTTTCCTCTTCAACATCTACCACATCTATATTGTTGAGTTTCTTTATGCCTCTAACTAGGTCTAAAACACTTTCTATTTTTACTAGTATTTTCCTTTCATCTCTTGACATGTATTTTTTAGTTCTTGTTATTATTTCCATTCCCATTTCTAGGTCTTCTTCACTCAAATCCATAAGTCTTAGACCTCTTTTTATATCATTTGCATCAAACCTTAAAGTTTCATGTATAGCTTTTGATAATTTCTCATTTGAATTTTTTTTGTTTTTTCTAACTCTATTATTTTTCTTTGATTTATCTTTATCATCAAATATAGAGATATTACCATTACTCAATGCAATCACTCCAATCAAAAATAGTAAATTATTCAAGACAATTCCCCCTTATATTATATAATTGCCCTATATTAAAGTATGTTTTTCATATTTTAATGTTCCATTTTTAAAGCTCAGTGCATATATATTATCTATAAGAATTTTTATTTATATTATATATCACTCACAATTCACCACTTCAATATTATTTCTATATATAAATAGTATGAATATAATTCAATATATATTTATAGAAAGGGGTTTTTTTATGAAAAAAATAGATACAGATTCATTAGAAAAGATGGCTAAGCAAAAAAATATTGACAAGGATAAGATAGAAAAGATTGCTGATAATTACAAAGGAAAATCAGAAAGTGAACTTATGGAGGAACTTATAAAAATAGGTAAAAACCTAGATGGAAGAGAGGAAGTAGTATCAAAATTCAAAGCATTTTTAGATGACAATCAACGTAAAAAATTAGATACTATAATGGATAAAATATCAGATGCAGAGACTCAAAGAGATACTAAACCTGCTAAAACTACTAAAACTAAAAAGACTAAACAACCTACTAAAGGTAAATCAAATACACCTGCACCAAAAAATACACCAAATAATCAACAGAAAAAATCTAAAAGTATATTTAAGAAAACTAAAAAATCCAATCCTCACGAATAAACAAAAATAAACTACTTTTAAGACTTAAAACTATTATTTTTAATTAAAATATTTTAAATTTCATATTATTTAAATTAAAAATCAGGTAGTGTTTTAAACACTACCTGATTAACTTTAATAACTTTATTTCTTTCTCTCTATAACACTTTCTCTATCAATAATTTGATAAGGTAATTCTATTTTCTTATTTTCAATTAATTCTTTATTTATTAATTTAATAACCATTCTTATCGCCACTGCTCCCATATCATATAAAGGCTGATAAACTGTAGTAAGTTTAGGCCTATACATTTTAGCTATCTTAACATCATTAAATCCTGCAACTGATATGTCTTCTGGAACCTTATATCCAGCATCACAGATAGCGTTTATAGCTCCTATAGCAGCCTCATCACCCGTAACAAAAGCTGCATGAGGTATTATTCCTTCATCCAATAATTCTTTCATACTATTGTATCCACTTTCATAATCAGTTCCACCATATTTGATTAAACTCTTGTCCAACTCTATATTATTACTTGAAAGTGCTTTTTCGTAGCCTGAAAGTCTTTCCATCTCTAAAACAGTATCATCTTTACTTGTCATTATAAAAGCTATCTTTTCATGACCTTTCTTTATAAGATGTTCTGTCATATCAAAAGTAGCTTCTTTATTACTAGTGCTTACTGTGTATATATCATAATTTCTAGCAGTTTTACTTATATACGTTGCTGGTATACCACAATTTTGTATATAGTTGATATGTTCTTGTTCAACTACCCATGAAATCATAACTATACCTTCAACTTGTTTTGCTCTTAATAGATTTATACTCTTTAATTCTTGTTCTTTATCAGAGTATGTATTAGCTAAAAGAATATCATAATCATACATTTTAGCAACTTCTTCTATTCCATTCAATACCTCATTAACAAAAGAATCTGAAACTTCTGGAACTATTACCCCTATTAATTGACTCTTCTTAGTTACTAAGCTTCTTGCAAGTGGATTTGGTATATATCCAGTTTCTTTTATAACATCTAAAACTTTTTGTTTGACTTCATCAGTCACAGGTTTTGAATCATTTATAACTCTAGATACTGTAGATATTGACACGCCTGCTTGTTTAGCAACATCTTTTATCGTTATATTACTTTTCATTTTCATCCTCCTAATTTTGCTAAATTTATCTAAATCTGAACCAAATTTATACAGGTTCTTATTTTAACTATATTTATATAAGTTCTTATTTTACCATAAAAGCAAGTACATTTAAATACATTATATTTTATATTATACCCTATATTCAACAATTTTAATAATATTCATTCTTAATTTAAATTATATTAAAAAATAAAATAAAAAAAATGCTGGTATAAAATATACCAGCATTTTTTCACTTTAACGGTTTAGTTTTAGCAGCCACAACCGTCATCACCATCAAAGAATCCACCACATGAACAAGTTATTAATAATAGTATTAAGAATGGTATCCATGACATTATATCGATATCTCTCCAACAATCTTCAAAAGCTAAGAATAGGAAGAATAATACGATTATCCACCATCCTCCCCCACCAAAACATCCATCGTTTCCAAAAAATCTATCTAACATAATAAAACCCTCCTTTTTTAATAACTGTTACCCTTAATCTAAGCATCCACTACAGCAGCAAAGTATTAATAAAACTATTAAGAATGGAATCCATGCCATTATGTCAAATTCTGCCCAGCTATCTCCAAAAGCTAAGAATAGGAAGAATAGTACGATTATCCACCATCCTCCTCCACCAAAACATCCATCTTCTCCAAAGAATCTATCTAACATTCCACGTTACCTCCTGTTGATATTTTGTTGAGCTTTTCGCTCCTAACATATACTATGCATTTGGTTTCCATTTTGCTAATGTATTTTTATTATTTTTTTAATTTTTTTATCTTAACTAAAAAAGGCAAAACCATAACTTGTATAAGTTACTGGTTCTGCCTATTTAATAATCAATATTTTTTAGCAACAACAACCATCATCGAAGTTAAATAACAACAATACTATCAATATAACCCATATCCATATATTGTCATCGCATAATAAGTCTTCTAAAATGTCTGTACATAATAATAAGAATACTATAACTATTATTATCAACATTTTATTACCAAAAAATCCTTCGCATCCTCCAAAGAAACGTTCCATATTGTCTTCTAATTTTGTCATAACTAATCCTCCTTGAATCATTAAGAGACTAACTTTTGTCTCTTTAATTAAATATATGTAGTAATAGACAGATAAGTTACTTCTAAAAAGTTTTTATTAATTAATTTATTTATTTCTTTTTCTCCCAATTTATTGTATCTATCAACTTCATCTAAATAATCCTTTTTTTCTTCTGATATAGTGTAAATTAAACTTTCTATTGATTTTACTTTGTATTCTTTATATCTTTCTATCAAGAAGGATGTTTTTGAATTTTCTATCCCTTTCTTTACATGCATTAATCTTGATATATAATCGTCCTTTTCATTAGATACATAGCCTTCCTTCTCTGCTACATCTTCAAGAATTAAATTTGTTTCCATTACATAGTCCTCTATTCGTTGCATATCTAAAGTTATTGAATTATAATAAAAATTTACTGCTATAAGTAAAAATATTCCTACAGATGTTAGTAATAAGCCTACATATTTCATAGCATTTCCTCCTAAGTTATATTTGTTATCAATAAAGTTTATTCATCAGATAAGACTTTATTACTACCTTTATAAAATTTTATTACTTTTTACTAATTCCATATTGAAAAATTTTTGATATTATATTAAACTAACATTAAAATTAATTAAAACTGCTGTAGGAGGCTTAAAATGTTTGAAAAAATAAAAGAAATAATAGCAGAACAATTAGGGTTAGATAATTTAGATGAAATAACTATGGAAGCATCTTTAATGGAAGATTTAGAAGCTGATTCATTAGATGCTGTTGAGATTATAATGGCTCTTGAAGATGAATTTGGTATAGAAATACCAGATGAGGAAGCTGAAAACTTTAAATGTATTGGTGATATATGTAAATATATCGAAGAAAATAAATAATATCATCTTTTCTACAAATATAAATAGTCTGTGTCTACTTCTATTTAATATTTCTATTAGAAGTTTACACAGACTAGTCTACATTTATTTATAATTATATTAACTATACATTTATTCTAATTTAATTTATATCTAATTATATAAATTACTCAAATTAAGATTACTTTTCTTCATAAAATGTTACATTCTTTATTACTATATCTATAGTTCCATCTTGATTTTGCTTTACAGTATATTTCATTGGGTCCTCAAAATCAGTTAGGTTACCTTTTATATCAAAGCCATTATCAGTTTTTATACTTCTCTTTTTGAGCTTTTTCTCAACCCATTTTTTATCTATGCTAAAACCTTCATCAAGACCTTTTTCTTCCATGTGCTCTTTAAAACTACCTTTTAATTCTTCATCCTTAATTGAATTATCAACAAAATCATTTATATCAATTTCATGTTTTTCTTTTAATGTATAATTTAATATACTTCTTACATCTTCTGCTTGCTTTATATCATTGCTAAGAGCATTAGTTATCCAATTTTCGGCTGTATTTTTAAATACTTTTGTCTTATACTTATCATCATCTATTTTTTTAGCATTCAAAAATTCTGTTACAAACTTTGATTCTGAACCCTCTTTTTCTGCATCTTTGTCTAAGAGTCTTAGATGAAACTCATCATTCATTCCACTTAATCCAATTAAAGCCCCTTGCTTTTGTCTTATAGTTTCTGGAATTCCAATTTCATTTGATACCATTTGAATATTAAATTTATCATCTACAAACTCAATTGAATGAGTATACAGTTTTTTATAATCTAATTTCAATATAGCAACACTCTTCTCATCTTTTACAGTATACAAGCAAACTGCCAAATCACAAGATTCTAATGCCGCATTAATCTTCATGACCTCAAACAGATAAGATGCTATTTCTTTAGAATTTTTTAAAAATGAACTCTCATCGTATATTATTTGTTCACAACAATTTTTGATTAAATTGTCATTATAATCTTTAAAGATACCTTTTCTTAAATCTTCATCCTTTGAAATTCTCTTTATTGCTTTTTGAAAAAATCCATCTACTTCTTGATTAACTTTACCTTCAAAATCATTTAATATTGGAACATCACTATTTTTATCCAAAACATGTATTATAAATTTATGTATTATCATATATATCACCCCATCTATCTTAATTTCGATATTAACTCTTGCATATCCTTCGGTATATCTGTTTTAAATTTTAAAATTTCTTTTGTTCTTGGTTGTTCAAACTCTAAGCTATATGCATGAAGAGCTTGCCTATTTATAAGGTTTTCATCTATATAACCATATAACTCATCACCTATTATTCCATGACCTATATAAGCCATATGCACCCTTATTTGGTGTGTTCTACCAGTTTCTAGCTTTACTTCTAGCATGGTTGCATTTTTTAATCTTTCTACTACTTTATAATGGGTAACAGATGCTTGTCCTCTTTCATCTATTACTCTCTTTATTGAATCCTCTTCAGGTCTATAAATTGGTTCATTTATAGTTCCCTCATCTTCATCTATAATCCCATTCACTACTGTTATATATGTTTTTTCAACTTTATTTTCACTCATTGATGTAGACAAAGTATGATGTGCATAAGCATTTTTTGCTACTATAACAAGCCCTGAAGTGTTCATATCAAGTCTATTCACAAATCGTATTTTTACATTTTCTTTATGCTTCTCTATATAATAACTAATACCATTTGCTATTGTATTATCATAGTGACTTTTAGTTGGATGAACTACCATAAATGGTGGCTTATTTACCATAATTATATCAAAATCATCATATATTATTTGTAAATTTAAATCTTGTGGCTCAAAATTTGCTTTTTCTTCTTCTATTTTTACCTCTATTAAATCACCACACGACACTTTTAAACTTGGTTTTTTATATACACCATTTACTAATACACTTTTTTCTCTTTTCATCTTTGACAATGACCTCACCGAAAAATTTAGCTTGTCCAGCAAAACTTCTTTTAGAGTCATTTCTTCTTCATTTGTATATGATATAAGATTATATTTTTGATTTTCTTTTTTAAACAAACTTTTACCTACTTTCTTTTATATCTTCAAAATCATGATATTATATATTTTACACTATTTTTGTTTAATAGATAATAGTTATTTTTTAACCATAAAAACCTGTAAGAATAACAAATAGTTACTCTTACAGGTTAAATTCCTGGTTAAATGTTTAATTTTTAAAAATTATAATCTAAAACTATCTTTTAACTATTAAAGTAGTTCCCATTCCACCACCTATACAAAGTGTAGCTAAACCAGTTTTAGCATCTCTTCTCTTCATTTCATATAAAAGTGTAGTAAGTATTCTTGCTCCTGAGCATCCTATTGGATGTCCTATAGCTATTGCTCCACCATTGACATTAACTTTAGCCATATCTATGTTTAAATCTTTTACTACCGCTATAGATTGAGCAGCAAATGCTTCATTAGCCTCAACTAAATCTATATCTTCAATAGTCATATTAGCAGCTGCTAAAGCTTTTTTCGTTGCTGGAACTGGTCCATATCCCATTATTGTAGGGTCAACACCAGCTGTTCCATAAGAAACTATAGTTGCAAGAGGTTCTATTCCTAGTTCTTCAGCTTTTTCTTTAGCCATTACTACTAACATAGCAGCACCATCATTAATTCCTGATGCATTACCAGCAGTAACTGTTCCATCTTTTTTAAATGCAGGTCTTAATTTAGCAAGTTTTTCTATTGTAGTACCAGCTTTAATATATTCATCTTTGTCTACTACAGTGTCACCTTTTCTTCCTTTTATAACCACTGGAACTATTTCTTCGTCAAATTTTCCTTCAGCTTGAGCTTTTTCAGCTTTATTTTGACTTGCAAGAGCTAATGCATCTTGTTCTTCTCTAGTTATATTCCATTGTTCTGCTATATTTTCAGCAGTTATACCCATGTGATAGTTATTAAATATATCTGATAATCCATCTTTTATCATTGAATCAACAAAAGCAGTATCACCCATTCTTGCACCATATCTAGCACTTGGTACTAAATAAGGAGACATACTCATGTTTTCAGCTCCACCAACTAGCATTATATCAGCGTCCCCTAATGCTATAAGTTGAGATGCCATTGAAACAGATCTTAATCCAGAACCACAAACTATATTTATAGTCATAGCTGGTTTCTCTACTGGTATTCCTGCACCTAATGCTATTTGTCTTGCTACATTTTGACCAAGACCTGCTGTAAGTACTCCTCCTAGAAGTGATTCATCTATCATATCTGGAGTTATATTAGCTCTTTTTATAGCTTCTTTAGCTGCTGTTACCCCTAATTCTACTGCTGAAACTGATTTAAATGCTCCTCCAAAACTTCCTACTGCTGTTCTAGCTGCACTGGCAATTACTACTTCTCTCATATTCATTACCCCCATTAAATTAGATTTTTATCAGATTTTTGAGATTGTTTTTTTTTAGACAATATCAGTTAAATTTTTTAGATTTAAGTTCTTATTTATTATAATCATAGAATCCTATTTTAGTTTTTCTTCCTAATTGATTAGCTCTAACCATTTTAGCTAAAAGTGGATGAGGTCTATATTTAGTATCTCCAAATTCAGTATATAGAACGTTCATTATAGCTAAAACAACATCTAATCCTATTAAATCCCCTAATGCTAAAGGTCCCATTGGATGGTTTGCACCTAGTTTCATAGCTTCATCTATTTCTTCTTTACTTGCAACACCATCTGCATATATACCAACAGCTTCATTTATCATAGGTATAAGTATTCTATTTACTACAAATCCAGGAGATTCAGATACATCTACTGGTACTTTATTGATACTCTTAGATAATTCAAATACTGTATCAAAAGTAACTTTTGATGTTAATTGACCGCTTATAACTTCAACTAATTTCATCATAGGAACTGGATTGAAGAAATGCATTCCTATAACTTTATCTGCTCTATTAGTAGAAGAAGCTATTTCTGTTATAGATAATGATGAAGTATTTGTTGCTAAAATAGTATCGTCTTTACATAACTCATCTAATAATTTAAAAACATCTTTCTTTATGTTCATATCTTCTACAGATGCTTCTATTATTAAGTCCATGTCTTTTAAATCTTCATAGTTAGTAGTTGAACTAACATGACTTAATATTTCTGATTTTGTAGCTTCATCCATTTTTCCCTTAGTAACTAATTTAGTTAAATTTTTATCTAATAATCCTAAGCATTTATCTATAGCACCTTGAGTTCTACTCTTTAAACATACATCATGACCACAACTTGCAAAAGTTTGTACAATACCACTTCCCATAGTTCCACTACCTATTACAGCTAATTTCATAGTTATAACCTCCTGTTATTTTAGTATTTATATTCTGTTAACTAGATTAAAGTATTTATTCAATCTAGTTAACAGAAAATATATTTTTAATTAGATTTGTTTACCCTTTTATAAAGTTAGCTTCTCTTTTTTCAACAAAAGCTGACATTCCTTCTTTCTGGTCTTTAGTTGAAAAACAAAGTCCAAAGAAATTAGATTCTATATCTATTCCAGTATCTATATCAGTTTGAGCACCAAGTTGTATAGCTTCTTTAGAGTATCTAACTGCAAGTTGAGCATTTTTGGCTATTGTTTTAGCTAGTTTTTCAACTTCTTCCATTAAAACTTCTGGCTCGACAACTCTATTTACTAGCCCTATTTTTTCAGCTTCATCAGCTTTTATAACTTGACCTGTAAAAATTAATTCTTTTGCTTTTGCCAGTCCAACCAGTCTTGTAAGTCTTTGAGTTCCTCCATATCCTGGAGTTATTCCAAGAGTTACTTCTGGTTGCCCAAATTTAGCTTTAGCAGATGCAATTCTTATATCACAAGTCATTGCTAGTTCGCATCCTCCACCTAAAGCAAATCCATTTACAGCTGCTATTATTACTTTTTTACTATCTTCTATTTCTCTAAAAGCTTTAGCTCCTAGAAGGCTAAAGTCTTTAGCAGCTACAGCATCTAAATCTTTCATATATGCAATATCTGCTCCAGCTACAAATGCTTTTCCTTCCCCTGTCAATATTACTACATCGATAGTTTCATCATTGTTAATATCTGCAAATACTTCATAAAGTTCTTCTAAAGTTTTTGAATTGATTGCATTAAGGGCTTTAGGTCTATTCATTTTCACTGTACATATATTTTCATTTACTTCAACAGCTATATTCTCATAAACTTTAACATCGCTTGTACTCATAATACCCTCCCCAAGAAATTAGTTAGCTAAAACTTCACCTTTTTCTTTTGCAACACTTAATTGACTTATAAGTTCTGGAAGTACTTTGTGAACATCTCCAACTATACCAACATCAGCATATTTAAATATTGGAGCTTCTGGGTTTTTGTTTATAGCAACTATAAACTCAGCATCTTCCATACCAGCTATATGTTGTATTGCTCCAGATATACCACATGCTATATAAAGGTCTGGTCTTACAGTTTTACCAGTTTGACCTACTTGTCTTGCTTTATCTAACCATCCTGCATCTATAGTTGCACGAGAACCAGAAACTTCTCCACCTATAATTTCAGCTAATTCATAAAGTATGTCTAAATTTTCTTTTCCGCCCATTCCACGTCCAGCAGAAACTAATATTTTAGCATCTTCTATTTTAACTTGTTTTTTAGCTTCTTTTATTATTTCTACAACTTGAACTAATTTATCAGCTTCAGTAAATTCTACTTTAAAACGATTAATTACAGCTTCTCTAGTTTCATCAACTTCATTTTTCTTCATAACTCCTGGTCTAACTGTAGACATTTGAGGTCTGAAATCTTTACAAACTATTGTTGCCATTATATTTCCACCAAAAGCAGGTCTTGTCATTAATAATAATTTTGTATCTTCAGCTACTGCAAGTCCTGTGCAGTCAGCAGTAAGTCCTGTATGTACTCTAGCAGATACTCTAGGTGCTAAGTCTCTACCTATTGAAGTTGCACCAAATAATACAACTATTGGGTCAGCTGCTTTTATTGCTTCATATGCAGCTTTTGTATATGGTTCAGTTGTATACACTGCTAAAGCTTCATCATCTACTACTATTACTTCATCAGCTCCATAATGTGCTAATGTATCTATTAAATCTTCTACCTTACTACCTAAAAGTAATGCAGAAACTTTTGTATCATAATCTTTGGCTATTTCTGTTGCCTTTCCTAATAATTCTAAAGAAACAGTTTGAATTACATTTTCTCTTTGTTCTATTACTACTAAAACGTTACCCATTCTTTATCCCCCCTTAAATTATATGATATACTTCTCTTTTAATTTATCTATTACAATTCCAGCTGATGTTTTTGCATCTTCATTGTATATTGTTCCAGCTGGTTTAACTGATTTTGTAAATGATTTAAATACACTAGTTGGAGAACCTTTAAGACCTAAGTTAGAAGGGTCAACTTCTATATCTTTTACAGTCCATGTTTCTACTACATCATTTTCGAAAGCATCATATATTCTTCCAACTTTCATGTATCTTGGTGTGTTCATATCTTTAAGAGTTGTTATAAGGCATGGCATTTTAACTTTTAAGTCATGACAACAATCTTCAAATTGTCTTTTTACTAACACATATTCGCCTTCAGTTTTTATTTCTTCAGCATATGTTATTGATGGAAGTTTTAAATGTTCAGCTATTTGAGGTCCAACTTGTGCAGTATCACCATCTATAGCTTGTCTTCCAGCTATTATAATATCAAAATCTATATTTTTTAATGCTCCTGCTAATGCTGATGAAGTTGCCCAAGTATCAGCACCTGCAAAAGCTCTGTCTGTTAATAATATTCCTCTATCTGCACCCATTGCTAAAGCTTCTTTTAAAGCCATATCTGCTTGAGGAGGTCCCATTGTTATTACAGTTACATGAGCTCCCATTTCTTCTTTTAATCTTATAGCTTCTTCTAAACCTGCTTTATCATCAGGGTTTATTATACTTGGTACTCCATCTCTAATTAAAGTACCTGTATTAGGATCTAGTTTAACTTCTGTTGTATCTGGAACTTGTTTTATACAAACGACTATCTTCATAAATCCTTCCTCCATATCTATTTTAATATCGACCTATTGTGTATATTTTAATATCTCTATTTTAATAATTTTCCTGAAATAACCATTCTTTGAACTTCACTAGTTCCTTCATATATTTCAGTTATCTTAGCATCTCTCATCATTCTTTCTACTGGATAATCACGAGTGTATCCATATCCACCATGAAGTTGTACAGCTTTTGTAGTAACTTCCATAGCTGTTTCTGCTGCAAATAATTTTGCCATTGCTGCTTCTACTCCATAAGGTTTTCCTAAGTCTTTATTTATAGCTGCTTGATATACAAGATGTCTAGCCGCTTGTATTCTAACTTCCATATCAGCTAATTGGAATTGTGTATTTTGGAATTTTGATAATGGTCTACCAAATTGTACTCTTTCTTTTACATATTTAACTGTTTCATCAAGAGCACCTTGTGCTAAACCTAAAGCTTGTGCTGCGATACCAATTCTACCACCATCAAGAGTAGACATTGCTATCTTAAATCCTTGGCCTTCTTTTCCAAGTAAATTTTCTTTAGGTATTCTACAGTCTTCAAATATTAATTCACTAGTAGCTGAACCTCTTATACCCATTTTCTTTTCTTTAACACCAAAGCTAAATCCAGGAGTTCCTTTTTCAACTATAAATGCTGAAATTCCTCTATTACCTTTAGCTTTATCAGTCATTGCCATTACTAGGTATATATCTCCAGCGATTGCAT
This sequence comes from Clostridioides sp. ZZV15-6597, assembly GCF_020657815.1. NCBI lineage: Bacteria > Bacillati > Bacillota > Clostridia > Peptostreptococcales > Peptostreptococcaceae > Clostridioides > Clostridioides sp. ZZV15-6597. The sequence continues at coordinate 42,950 of NZ_JAGWCT010000007.1, forward strand.
TTGTTATAAATATTTTTGAGCCATTAAGTATGTATTCATCTCCATCTAAAACAGCAGTAGTTTGTTGTCCAGACGCATCTGTACCAGCATTAGGTTCAGTAAGACCAAATGCTCCTAATTTTTCCCCACTTGCTAATGGTCTTAAGAATTTTTGTTTTTGTTCTTCATTACCATATTGATATATAGGCCATGAACCAAGAGATGTATGAGCTGATAATATAACTCCTGTAGTACCACAAACTCTAGACAATTCTTCAACTGCCATTATATAACCTACAGTGTCTCCACCTTCTCCGCCATATTCTTTTGGATATGGTATACCCATCATTCCTGCTTTTGCCATTTTTTCCACTGTTTCATAAGGAAATCTTTCTTCTTCATCAAGTTCTGTTGCTAAAGGTTTAACTTCATTTTCAGCGAAGCTTACATATAACTCTTTAAGCATCTGATATTTTTTAGAATTTAAATCCATAATAGCCTCCTCAGTATTTTATAAATATTTTATTTTCATTTATTAATTAAAATCTCGGCAACATCTATAATAAAGTATTTGAGTATACGTCGAGAAATTTATAACCTTAATTAAAGTCCGCCCTATATTTATATGCAATTATATTAACCGATTATGATATTAATTTAATTATAAATTGTTAATTTAAAATCAACTTCGCTTAAAAAAAATCTCGCTTTTTGGAATTTTGTGAAATTTCAAGCTATAATAAGACTTCTCTCACAATGGCTATAGATAAAATAATTTGTTTATGATATTAATTCTAGGGTATATCAATAGTAAATGTTCTGTATATTAGTATTTCAACCCATATATAAATTTTTTCTATCATATCAAAATTATTTTAATAGAGCTAAATAATCATATTTTTTGTGATTATTTTTGTTTTTTAAATATCTTACATCTATAATAGTATCACTCAAAGGATAATTTTTCAATAATTTCTAATTATTTTTTTAACAATATTTACTACATTTTTTCCATATTTTTGTCATTTTTTTATTATTTTGAAGAAAAATCAGAATTTTTTAACTTTATTTTGGATTATTAGTTTAAATTAGATTTTCCTCTTAGATTTATAAATATTTTCCACATAAAAATATCCCCACACAGATTGTATACAGGGATATTTTTTTACTAATTTTCACTATATTTTTTACCAATTTTTACAAACATCTACCCATTTCTCACACTTAGAAAACTTCTCCATTTCATCACATGTAAGTTCTATTGCTGAATTACTGCTCCCACATGCAGGAAATACTGTATCAAATCTCTTCATTGAATCATCTAGATATACTTTTAAAGGCTTTTTTAAACCAAATGGACAAACACCACCAATAGCATGTCCAGTAAAGTCTAGAACTTCTTCTGGTGCTAACATTTTAGCTTTACAACTAAACTCATCCTTGTATTTTTTATTATCAATCTTAGCATCTCCAGCTGTAACAATTAAAATTGCATCCTCTCCTATTTTAAATGAAAGAGTCTTAGCGATTCTAGCTGGAATAACTCCCGCCGCTTCTGCCGCAAGTTCTACAGTAGCACTGGATTGTTCAAACTCTAGTATGCTATCTTCCCTTCCAAATTCTTTAAAGTACTCTCTTACATTGCTTATTGACATTGAACACCCTCCCAATCTGAATATTTATAAATTTCATACTATTTTAATTATATATGTAATAACTTTATTTTTCAATTTTTTCAAATTACTCCATAACATTAGAATTCCATACATCATTATTTTTTCCAACTACTAGATATAAACCTTTTGCGATAGGTATTTCCACAGTAAATTCGCCCTTATATTCTACACTCATACCAGAGTCATTAAAATACCTATAATCAAAGTTTAACCCCTTTGGAATCACAAAATCGACATAGCCTTGATTATTCGACTTTATCCCATAGTTTAAGGTTTTTTCAGTTATAGAATTTTTTTCATTAAACAAATCTATATTTACATAATAAGAGCATTTATTCTCTCCTTTTTTACTCTCTATACAATTCTCAAATCTCATTTTTGCACTGTTTAACCTATAACTGTATTTACTGTTATTACTTATTTTGAATCTTATTACAGTACCAATTTCTTCACTTCTTCTGCTATCAAAATCAAAAACAATTTCCTCTAAATGATTTATTTCATAATCTTTGACACTTACCATATCTCTATATGCTAATTTATTTATAGCTATGAATAGTGTAAAAACTCCCAAAATAAAAATTGAAACTTTTATGAACTTATTCATTTCTAATCTCCTTATATTTTACGCTATAATATTAATTAAAAACTTTTATAATTAAACTTATTTTTTTTTGAAATCTTAATAGAGAAATACATAGATATTATAAAAATTATTATAGTCAAAAACGTCACACTGTATAGATTTATATATCTAGTATTAGTCATATCAGTAATATAATTTGAAAGGTATACGCCTCCTACCTTACTATAATTAACATGCTTTACTTGATATACTATCATACTAACCATTCTTAAAAGACTCCCATATACAAAATAAATTAAAATACTTATTATTAATCCACAAATTTTCATTTTCCCATATCCAAATTTAAAAAACAAAGGAAGTACTATTGATAAAATTGCTAAAAATATATTTATAGAAAAGAATACATCATTTAAAACCATGCTTCTAAAAAACACTAATGATGTCAATTTACTTATTAAAGATACAATTGTTGTTATAAAAATTATTAATCCCACACCTAATAAGTACTTTGAATACACTATATCTTCGATACTAACTGGCATACTTCTTATAAATATTCTCGAATCACTTTCATAATCACATTCAAATGTATTTACAAAAATTAAATAACCTATGACAACACTTACTGTATAATACGAAATTGAGTTAAGGAAAAAATAAAAAACAAAAAACAGCAATATGTACTTTAAATTACGAACACCATCTGAACTAATTCCTATTATTAAATCTTTTTTTATCAAATTGAACATTATTTCACCTCATTTATATAATAATACATTAGTTCTTCTATAGTAGGATTTTTAACTTTATGCTTATCAATTTCTATCAATAAGCTTTTTACTTTTAAGTTATCTCCAACTTTCAGTAGTGCTTCACTATAATATTTATACTCTTTTACACCAACTATATTTTCTTTAATTTCTTCTAATTCTGCTTTATTTGCCCTAATTATTTTATACTCCTGCTCTAACATATCTTTCTTTATTGTAAAAATCTGATTTCCTTTATTTATAAAAATAAGATAATCCGCAATCCTAATTAAATTATCAGTATTGTGAGTTGAAATTATTACACTACTATTTCCATTTTTCACAAAATCTTTTAGATACTGCATTATTTCTTTTCTTACAATTGGGTCTATTCCAGCAGTTGGTTCATCCAGAATAAGTAGTTTTGCATTATGGCTAAGTGCATTTGCTAGCATAAGCTTCTCAGATTGTCCTTTGGATAAATTCTTAATATGTATATTTTCTTCTATCTCAAATTTTTCAAGATATTCATCAAATCTTTCTCTATCAAAATTACTATAAAATAAAGATACTATTCTTCTAAACTCTTTCACCTTCAAATGCGGATAAAATTGTAAAGAATCATATACAAAACCAATATTGTTTTTAAAACTTACTGGAGAATTGTTAATTGTTTCATTACAAAGTTCAATTTCACCCTCATCAGCATCAATAATGCCCATTATAATTTTTATTAAAGTTGTCTTTCCAGAACCATTTGGTCCTATAACTCCAATAATATCTCCTTCTTTTAATTCCAAGTTTATATTATTTAATTTAAATTTACCTAATTTTTTTGTGATATTCTTTACCTTAAACACGTCTTCACCTCTTATATAATTTTTTATACCCCCTATACATATTTTAACACATTCACAACAAGCTAGGTCATTTATAAATTTATAAATTAAGAATTATAAAACTATGTTATAATACAAAGTATGAAGAGGTGAATATATGAAAAGAATTATAACTATAAATGCAAACCAATTAAATAAGTCCCTTGAGACTAAAGAACTCTTAACTAGAAAACTTGTCAATGCTGGCTTTGAGGTGTATTCAGATATTTATCCAGATACAGAACTTATTATATCAATTGGCGGTGATGGCTCTTTTTTAAGAACAGTTAGAGATTTCGATTTTCCTGAAATTCCCATAATGGGTATAAATACAGGACATCTGGGATTTTTTCCTGATATTTTACCAGATAAGATTGATAGCTTTATTGAAGCTTATATAAAAAAGGATTATATTATTCAAGAAATGTCACTTCTTAATGCTGAAGTATATACAACTACTAGCGGTTCTAACATGCTTGCTGTAAATGAAGTTGTTATAAGAGGAGACAAGTCTAGAACTATACATCTTAATCTAAGCCTTGATGATAAACATATACAAAATTTTAGTGGAGATGGTATGATTATTTCTACTTCCACAGGTTCAACCGCCTACAACTATTCTGCTGGCGGTAGTATTGTTGATATAAAACTTGAACTTATGCAGATTACACCTTTACATCCAATAAACACTAATGCATATAGATGTTTTACATCAAGTATAATATGTTCAAATGAATCTGTTATAAAGATTGCACCAGAATACAGATTTGAAGATTCATTGTTGATTGTTGTTGATGGTGTTGAGCACAGATTTAGACAAATCGAAAATATAAAAGTTAGCATGTCTGATGCAAAAATAAAATTACTTAGGATGTCAAATTACGAGTTTTGGCATAGAGTATCTGAAAAATTTTTATAGACTGCACTTAGGAGGATTTTAATATGAAAATAGGAATAATGAGTGATACTCATGGTAGTTTACTTTACTTTGAAAAAGCATTAAATGTATTATCTGATTGTGATATTCTCTTACATGGAGGAGATGTCTTATATCATGGTCCTAGAAATGATATTCCAGAAGGATATAATCCTAAAAAATTTATAGAAGTGTTAAACAAATTAGAAAATATTATAATTGTTAAAGGTAACTGTGATGCAGATGTCGACCAGATGGTAATAGAACATCCTATCCAAAGTCCTTATGTCATGAGCCAATTTGGAGAAATTAGGATTATATTAAATCATGGTTATACAGAAACAGAAGAAGAAATTATTGATAAATCAAAGAAAATGGGTGCTGACATATTAGTTTTAGGACATACTCATGTAAAGAAACTATATATGGATGATAATTTAATAGTTATAAATCCAGGAAGTACTTCTATCCCCAAAGATGGAAGCCATTCTGTAGCAATTATAGATATTATAAAAACTGATGATGAAGATGAGCTTGAACTTGATATCAATTTAATCGATATTAATACTGGAAATATAATCAATATTAACTAAATGTAGTATTCCATAAGAATGTATGAAAAACATTAAAGGTTAATACTTAAAACATATATAGTAAATTTAATTGAAAAGAAAAATATATTATAGATAGACACTTCACATTGAGGTGTCTTTTCTATATCATTAGAAAACTGTATAACCTACTGTATTGTAAAGTATCTATTAGCACAAAAACAAGTAAACTAAGCTATTTGCAACTTAATTAGAATTTCAAATACATCAATTCAAACTTCTAATTAAACATAACTTAGTTTACTTATCTTTATTATATAATATTACTAATTATTGAACATAATATTACTAATTGATAAAACTACTGTAATCCTAATGCTTCTGTGTAAGGATTACTATTTTTTCCTCCACCAACTTGTACAAATTTATCTGCTTTTACTTTCTTTATAAAACTTTGTTGTCCATTACTTAGACTTCCACTTGCAAGAATGACAGGTGACTTTGTTTTTGCCGCCAATACTCCAGCAGCAAGCCCATCAACTAAATCAGCTTCTCTACCACTTCCATCCTTTGCAAAATACATATTACTAACCTTACTTAATTTTCCATAAAATTTTTCTAAAACTTTAGCATTTGTATCTTTTCTATCTGTTCCAGCTAGTCTTTCTGAATTTACTAGTTGTCCCTCAAGTTTTTTGCTTATATTATATTCTCCACCTATTATGTATGTCTCATTTGAATTTTGTGTTATAAAACTTTTAGCCTCACTTCTTATACTATCTTTACTTGCATATATTATAGCCATATTATCACTTGCAGCTGGACTTGATATAGAAGTTGCATCTGCTAGACCATTATATCCATTAACTACTGCTATTTTTGAAACGCCTAAATCTCCTGTATCATCCAATTGTTTAGTAAGAAGCAAAGAAGTTTCTTCTCTGTCTGCTCCTCCAATTCTACTTACTAAAATACCTGTATCTTCAAGATATTTTTTTACACTTGATGAGATTGCTCCTTCACTTCCAATTAAAATAATTTCTTCAGGATTAAGTCTTGTTATCTCATCTTCTACATTTTCTGGTACATTATTTTTATTAGTAAGTAGTATTGGAGCATCCAATTTACTTGCTAAAGGAGTTGAAGCTAGTGCATCTGGTAATGAATTTGAATTTACTAGAAAAACCCTTTCTGAACCATTATTCCATCCACTTTGAGATATTTTTATAGCTGTATCAAATCTATCTTCCCCAATTAACTTTTCTCCCTTTGGAGATTTTCTATTTTGAATATAGCTATTCATATTTTCCTGCGAATTTTGATTCTTGCTAGTTGTATCTGCATATACACAGCTATGCATTACAAGCCCTAATACAAGTGCAAATACCATTATTTTTTTAGATTTAATTTTCAATATAATTCCCCCTTATTTAAAATATTAATACTTATTGTTACTCTGCAATACTTATTTATACCCCAAAGTGAATATAATTACCTTTTATCAAAATAATTATAAAAATAGCTACATCATCTTAAATACAAAACAAGCTTACAATCAGTTTGTTTTATAAAGAATGATATAGCTATTATAACTTTAAACTCTTAATTTTTGAATACTTTTTAACTAAACTCTTTCAGCATATTTTTCAGCTATTCTTATAACTAATTTAGTAGCTTTCTCCATAGAACTAACTGGAATACATTCATTTTTACCATGGAAGTTTAATCCTCCAGTAAATATATTTGGACAAGGTAATCCTTCAAATGATAGTCTTGCACCATCAGTACCACCTCTTACAGGAACTAAACGTGGCTTTATACCTACCTCTTCCATTGCCTCTTTGGCTATATCAACGATGAACATAACTGGCTCAATCTTTTCTTTCATATTATAATAAGAATCTTTTAAGTCTAATTCCACTCTATTATCATATTTCTTATTTATTTTCTCTATATTTTCTATCATTATAGATTTTCTTTGTTCAAATTTTTCTCTACAATGGTCTCTAATAATATAAGCCATGCTTACAGTTTCAACATTTCCATTTATAGTATTTAGATGCCAAAAACCTTCATAACCTTCTGTTGTTTCTGGTCTTTCATCTGCTGGGAACATTTCTGAGATTTCAGATGCTATATGTATAGCATTGACCATTTTATTCTTAGCTGAACCTGGATGAACGTTTCTACCATGTATAGTAATAGTTGCATTTGCTGCATTAAAGTTTTCACATTCAAGTTCTCCAACTACTCCTCCATCTAAAGTATATGCATATTTTGCTCCAAATTTTTCAACATCAAATAGATTTGCACCTCTTCCAATTTCCTCATCAGGTGTAAATCCTATTTTTATATCTCCATGCTTAATTTCGGGGTGATTGATTAAATATTCTATTGCAGTTACTATCTCAGCTATTCCAGCTTTATCATCAGAACCAAGTAAAGTTGTTCCATCAGTAACTATTAAATCATCTCCTTTAAATTCTACTAATTCTGGAGAATCTTTTACATATGTAACAACATTTAATTCTTCATTTAAAACTATATCTTTTCCATCATAATTTTTTATTATTCTTGGTTTAATATCTTTTCCACTTATATCTTCAATTGTATCCAAGTGTGATATAAATCCTATAGTATCTACACCTTCAACATTTCCTTTTAAAGTAGCCATTACATAACTGTTTTCATCTAAACTTACTTCATCAATGCCAATTGATTTTAACTCTTCAACTATATACTCAGCTAAAACTCTTTGACCTTCTGAAGATGGACAATTTTCACATTGAGAATTCGATGTTGTATCAAATGATACATATTTTAAAAATCTTTCTACTACTTTTTGTTTCATGCATATACCTTCTTTCTTACAATATTAATGGAATTTTTATTTATTAGTGAATAAAATTTTACTACAAAAATATCTTAATTATTTATAGCTAAAAGATATCCACCTTCTTAAGTATATCATGCATACATACCAAACCCAAACAAAAAATTACTCCTATTATTCCCTTTACCTGAATTCCAATAAAAATTGCAGCCAATGTTGCTAATGGACTTAACCCAACATTTACTGATACTAATTTTGGTTCAAGTATTTCTCTTATTAGAGATAAAACAAAAAATATTATAGTCATGCTTACAGCTATAAAATAATTTTTTATAAGAAAATAGTACACGATTATTGGAAGATATATTGTTATTATTCCTAAAAATGGAATTAAGTCCATTAAAGCTCCTACAAAAGCTACTATCAGACCATATTTTAATCTAAATATAGCGAAACTTCCCCATATCGCAAAAAAAGTTATAGCCATAAGTATTGTATAAGCTCTTATATATCCTACAAGAGAAAGACCTGCTTCCTTCTTTACATTCTTTACCTTTTTTCTGACATCAACAGTAAACATATTATAGAAATTATTTTCAATTTTATCTAAATCTTTTGCTATAAAATATGTAGCAATAAACAAAGTAATTATAAATATTATAATATATGGAATAGAAGTAGCCAGTCCAAGTATACTTGTAAGGAGATTTTTTGTAATATGCATTACTTCATTACTAAACTTACTTACTAATTGTTCTATATCAAAATTAGCTATTTCTTGAAATGATTTCATATAGGTATTTACTTTATTTAAAAAATACATAATTGTATTGCTTATATCTTCAGGGTTGGTAGATATATTATTTAGAAATCCCATTAATTCTTTCACTGAATTTATTACGATTATTGTAGTAACTGTACTTACTACTGCTACTGCAAGAAAACTCAAAACTAATGTAGACACACCCTTATTAATGTTAAACTTATTTTCTAATTTTTGTGATATAGGATTAATCATAAGAGCTATTATTCCACCTAAAAAAAATGGAGCTATGTATGGAAATGCTTTATAAATAAAAATAAACAACAATGTGTATATACAAAAAAAGATAGTGTTATTTTTTAATTTGTATAAAAAATCATTTTCTAATATGTTCATCTTAAAAATCTCCTTCCTTCTAATTTATATTTCTATTTTGTCCATTTCATACTAGTTTTATTTGAATATAAAATAAAAATAAGTGCATTAAATATAGAATTTAAATTCTACATTCAATGCACTTATAATAAATTTAAGAACATTATTACATTATGTATATATTCTTATTTTTTTGATTCTATTTTTTTCTATACTTTCTATACAAAATCTTATATTATCAACTTCAATTACTTCATTTTCTTCTGGCAATCTGCTTAAGTGTCCAATTATAAACCCACCTATAGAATCAAATTCTTCAGATTCTAAGTTTACACCTATAAGTTCATTAACATCACCAATTTTAGTACTTCCATCTACAATATACTCATCTTCTTTTATAACTTGTATTTCATCATCTTCTTCATCATATTCATCTTCTATATCACCAACAATTACTTCTACTAAATCTTCTATAGTCAAAAGCCCAGATGTCCCACCATACTCATCTACAACTATAGCCATTTGACTTTTTTCAAGTTTCATCTCTTCAAGAAGCTGTGTTATCTTTTTAAACTCATATGTGAAAAATGGTTCTCTCATATAATTTTTAATATCAAATGACTCTATTTGCTCATCTGATAAAAATATAATATCTTTTATATTAAGTATTCCTACAATATCATCTATAGTTTCTTCATATACAGGCATTCTACTTAGTTTTTCTTCTTTAAATACTTGTATGATTTCATCGTAACTATCTTCCATATCTATAGCTACCATATCTATTCTCTGTATCATTGCGTTTTTGGCTTGCATATCTCCAAATTCAAATACATTATTTATGATTTCTCTTTCTTCCATTTCAAGGACGCCTTCTTCATGGCTTACATTTACCATAGTTTTTAATTCTTCTTCAGTTATAAATGACTTGGCTCCTTTATGTGTTATACCAAACAATTTAAATATAACGTTCGTAATTATATTAAATACCCATACTACTGGTCTTAATACAAATATAATTACTCTTATAGGCTTAGATACCAAAAGCGAAACCTTTTCTGAGTTACTTGCTGCTATTGTCTTTGGAGTAATTTCACCAAATATTAACACTAGTACTGTCATAACAGCTGTAGCAAGTGCTACTCCTTTTTCTCCCATCAACCCTATAAACAGTGACGTTGATATGGATGTTGCTGCTATATTTACAACGTTATTTCCAACTAATATAGAACTTAAAAGTTTATTTGGGCTTTCTATTAATGAACTTACTAACTTAGCTCCTTTGACTCCTTCATCTTGCATATATCTAATTCTGATTTTACTTAAAGACATTAAAGCTGTCTCTGATGCTGAGAAAAATGCAGACCCCATAAGTAATACTACTAAAATTATAATCTGGACCAAACTATTGGGCGATTCCAACACTTACCACACTCCTACTTACTTGTTTTTTTATATTGATATTAATTATAAATAAATTTAATATTAGTTTTAATTATATCACAATTATATATTTTTTGGAAATGTTAGATAATATATTCAATTAACATATTGTTTCTAACTGTATTCAATTTTTACTTTTGAACCTACTCCAGCTTCACTAGATGAAACCAATAACTTAACAGGAACTCTATTTTTAAGTTCTTCGACATGACTTATTATACCCACACTTAGATTATTACTATGCAATCTTTCCAATGATTCTATAACAATCTCCAAAAGTTCACTATCCAATGAACCAAATCCTTCATCTAAGAAGAAGAATTCCAGCGGTGCACTTCCTTTTAATTGTATTTGAGATGAAAGAGCAAGTGCTAATGATAGTGAAGTTAAAAATGTCTCTCCTCCAGATAGAGTATCAATACTTCTTCTTTCTCCACCATTAAAATTATCTCTCATTACAAAATTGAGTGTTGAGTCAATTTCAAGTGCATATCTTCCTTTAGTTATTCCTTCTAATCTTTTTGATGCTTCTAAAGCTATATACTTTAGCTGATTTGTAGAGACGTATTCTACAAATTTATTTCCTTGTATACATTTATCTAATTCTTCTAACAAATCTACTTTATGTTCAACTAATCTAAGTTCCTTATTAAAATCATTTATCTTATCTAAAGAATCTTTTAATGTTAACAACTTATTTTGATTAGCTCCAATATCTTTGGATATATTTCCTATTTCTACTTTCATATTATAAATATTATCTTTTAATTGTTCAAAGTATTCTTTTTTAATAATTCTTCCATTTAACTTTTCTTTTGATGATTTTATTTTAAACGATAATAACTTTTGTTCTTCTTCATATTCCAATATTTCTTCAATCAATTTTTTTACTTCTTCACCTTCTAATAAAGCTCTTTTTACTGCATATATACTTTCAAACTTATTTTCTGATAGCAGTTTATTTAATATTATTTTTTGCTCTTTATATTGTTCTTTAGCAGTTTTAAGTCTTCCATCTATATTGTGCTTCTCAGCAAGATTTTTTTCATATTCTAACCTCTGTTCTTCTAGCTTTACTTTACTAGACTCCTCTTGTTCTAGTATCTTGCATATACGTTCTTCAACATTATGTAAAAGATTTTTAGCTAAATCACCTTTTGTTATATTAATTACTTCTTTATATTTACTTTCTCTATGCACTTTTTTTTCTACATATAACTCTCTAGCTTTTATTAACTCTAGCTCTATTTCATGTAATTTACTTTCTTGTTCTCTTATTTTAATATCTAATAAATCTCTGTTTTTTAATAAGTTTGAATATCCAGTATTTAATAATTCTAATTTTTTTTCATTTTCTCTTAATTCTTCTACTTTTGATGATAGATTTGAAACTTTAGTGATTGTTTTTAATCCTAAATACTCTTGTTTTAATTTCTTACATTTATGTTCCAGACTTTCAATTTCGATATTTAAATCTTTTATTAATTTCTTATAGTTATTCAAACTTTCGTTTATCTTTAATTCTTCTTTTTCAATTCTATTTTTTTCTTCTTTTGCCAATATTATTTTATTTTCGGTGCTTTCTTTCTCTTTTTCCCACTCTTGAATATTAGACTTAAGTACAGCTAATTTTCTTTGTTCGTCATCAAGTCTTTTAAATAATTGGCTAGATGGAATTTCCCCAAGTTTTCCTTTTACATCTTCCAATTCTTTAGTTTTCATTTTTTCTACAGACACATAACCACTTACTTTAGCATTTAATTCTTCAATATTATGTCTTATGCTTACTTTTTCTTTTTCCAATTTATCTAATTTATCTTTAACAAAAACTATATTTTCATCATAATTAGTTATATTATGATTTTCATGGTGCTTTGAGCCACAAACTGGGCATGGCACATTTTCTTTTAATTCACGTCTAAGCTCAGAAGCCAAATTCAAGTATTTTAGTTCTTCTAACTCTTTTTCAAGGTCTTCTCTATTTTTTCTATTGTTCTCAAGCTTTTCATTTACTAGATTTAACTCTCTCTCAATATTAAATTTATTTTCTAAAACTACTTTTAATTCATCTTGTATATTATTTTTCTTAATTTCATTTTCTTTGGTATTATTTGCCTTATTCCTTAATTCAGTTACATATTCAGATTTTAAAAGCAAATCTTCACTTTTGCCAGGACATTTTTTAAGAAGAACATCTAAATGAAGAGACAAACTTTCTAGGTTACGGTTGATGTCATTTTTGTCTCTATCAATATATCTGACCTTTAAATTTATATCTTCTGTATCCTTAGATATTTCTTCTAGTTTATTTATTTTTTGAGTTTTCTCTTCTAATACTTTATTATAATCTTTCTCATATTCATATGCTAAAAATATTTTTTGTTTTAATTCTGCACTTATATTTACTTTATCTATTTTCCCTTCAATTTCTTTTACAGACTTAATAACTGCTTCTTTTCTAGATTCAGAATCTTTTTTTAGTTTTTCTAACTCCATTTTGTTCTTACTTAAATCAAGACCGTTTTCTTTTAATTCTTTTAATTCCTTATCTAGTAAAACTAATTCTTCTTCTAATTTTATTGCTTGTTGTAACTTTATTTTTTCCTCACTTAACTTAGGAACTTCTTCATTTTTAATTTTACTTATTTTTTCATATCTATGTTTTGTAATTTCAAGTTCTTGATTTAAAATTACTAATTTTTTATCTAATCTATCTACTGTAAAACTATCTTCTTCTATTCTTTTTTCTAAATTTTGAACTGTTCCTATGTATGGGTCCACTTTTCTTGCATTATTATCATTTTCTACAAGATTAGTCTTTTCCTTTATCTCATTGCTTTTTAGGTTGAGTTCATTTTTTCTAAGCTCATTTTTCTCTAGTTTCAATTGTTCCTCATATATTACTTTACTCTCTTCATAAGATTTTTGAGCTAAATCCAAAGTTTTATTTTTCTCTTTTTCTAGTTTTTTTAACTCTATTAGTTCTTGATTGATATCATTATACACTTCTTCTGTAATTCCATCGTATTGACTTAATTTTGATTTCAAGTCTTTTAACTTTTGCAAATGTAAAATTTTTCTCTTTTTTACCTTATCTCCAAGACTTCTTCCATACTTTTCAAGATTGAAAATTCTCTCTAACATATCTCTTCTATCTGCACGTGATAATCTCAAAAACTCATTAAATTTATCTTGTGGCAAAACTACTGACCTCGTAAAATCGTTTGATGTTAGTCCTACAACTTGAGCCACCTTTTCATTTACTTCAACAACTTTATCAGCCAAAACATTTTTTGTATTATCATTTAACACCTCTACTAATCTAGCACCAGAAGTCTTTGTTCCTGTTTTACTTCTTACAATAGTTCTATCTACAATGTATCTTCTTCTTGTATTTTTGCTTCCTATCTCAAATTCATACGATATAATTGCTTTATCACATACACTGTTTATATATTCTTTTGTATTTCTAGATATATTTCCATACATAGCAATAGTTATAGCATCTAAAATTGTAGATTTCCCACTTCCAGTAGTCCCAAATATTCCAAACAAACCTCTTTCAATTAGTTTTTCAAAATCTATAACTTGTTTATCAATATAACTATTAAGTCCAGTCAGTTCTAATCTAATTGGTCTCATCTGTTGATTCACCTTCTTCACTTATTATATCTAGAAATAAATCCATAAGTTCTCCTTTTGGTTCTACACCTCTACTAAAGGAATAAAATTCTTTGAATAATTCTGCCATAGACTTTTCTTTTATATCTACACTTTCTTGTTCATAACAAGATGTTATTATTGGTTTTATCTCTATTATGTCTTTTAATAATTCTTTCATTTTTTTAATTTCACCCTGAGATATTATCTCATCAGTATTTATTTCAAAGTATGACCAGATATCTCTATCTTGATTTTGCTCACATATATCTAAAGCTTCATCTATACCATTACATTTAAATACTTCTATTGGTTTGTAATTGTTAAAATAAACTTCCTCAATATTTGGTTTTTCTCCTGCTTTTATATCCACTATATACGCACCTTTAGTATATGCTCTTTCGTCTTTGCTATATTGAAGTGGAGAGCCAGAATAATATGCATTTAATCGTTCAGAAGCTTTTTGTTGTTTGTGCAAATGTCCTAGTGCAGTATATTGAGCTTTTTCTGGTAAGTCTTTTTTTTCAACCAAAAAGCTTCCTCCTAGTTGTATAGGTCTTTCTGATTCAGTACTCTCTCCACCTATTACAAATATATGTGATACTGCTATATTTATAGTATCACTTCTAAAATTTTCTCCTAAACTTCTAAATATGTCTCCTACTTTTTCAGAGTAAGTCTTTTGCTTTTCCAAATCATCTTCACTTGAAAAAACCTCATTTAATCTTTTTTCACTTGGATAAGGCAATGTAGCAATTACAACACTTTCTCCATTTATATTTAATGTTGTACATCCTTGTATAGCCTCTGTTATCTCAAATTTTTCATACTTAGCTTTTTCTGTAGAACTTGATGGATAACCAAATATAAGTATACCCTGTTCATGTGCTAAAGGTGTTATTGCAGAAAGTCTCTCTGGATTGTCATGATTCCCAGAAATTATTATTACACATCTTTGTCCATTATTAGCAAGTCTTGAAACTGTTTTATAAAACAGTTTTTCAGCTTGTGCTGGTGGATTAGAATTATCATATATATCCCCAGCAATTATTACCATATCAACTTCACTTGATTCTACTATTTTTATGAAGTCTTCACAAAATTTTGCCTGCTCTTCAATTCTAGAATGACCTTCTAGGGATTTCCCTAGATGCCAATCTGATGTATGAATGAATCTCATTTTTCCCCTCCCCTTTATCTTTATGTCTAATTTATATCAAAATAATTAATAACAAACAGCCTCATCAACTCCAAATAAATATATACATTTTTCTTTTACTGATTTTCCAGTTAAAGTTTCAATAACATCTGCATATAAGTCTAATTGTTTTTTATATTTCTCTATTATCTGATTTATATTTTCCTCATTTACAAAATCTGTTTTATAATCTACTAAAACTATCTGATTATCTTCTTCAAAATAAGCATCAACTATACCTCTTAACATGACACTTTCTTTGTCATAAATTTTCTTATCATCATTTTTTATCAATTCTTCATAAATATATATATCTTTCATATTTACTTGTGCATAAATTGCTTTTTCTCTATTTATAAGTTCAGCATTTAACATCCTTTTTCCTATGTTAGATGTAAAAAATTTATATATTTTATAAGGATTTACTATACTAGCTTGCTTTTCTGTTATTATACCCTTTGAAATAAAACTTTTTATTTGCATCTTTATATCATTTATGTTGTTTACCTTCTTTAAATCTAAAACTTCCATAACTAAGTGAATTATTGTACCTCTTTCTGCTCCATTTATTTTTTCTTTTTCTTCATCATTTTGAATAAATAGAGGTTTTTTTAAGGTTATTTTTTGTTCAAATATAGTATTTATCAACTCTTCTTCATAATTATTTTGTATCTTTTTTATTTCTGTAACCGATATACTAGCAGGTTTTTTTGTACTAAATTCATATGGGTATATATAGTTTAACTTTTCTTCTATTTCAGTATAATAATCGCTATCAGGCTCATCTACATCTATTTTTTCAAGAATTTCTTCAATACTTTCTTTTTCTTCATCATTTTTCTTTTGTATTAAAATATCATCCTTATTCCATAACTTTCCATACCATTTTGAATTATGTTCAACATTAAATGGTACATCTAATCCCATATCTTCCAATAAATTAGATAAATCTTTATGTTTTAATACACAAGGCATTATCCAATCTAAGAAATTCTTACTTTTTAGTATTTCATATTGTGATATTGTATCTAAATTTTCAATTCCACTACACCATTTTTTCATGCTATCTTGTACATTTCTAGTAGAGCCTGTTATAATCAGTTTCTCTTTTGCTCTTGTAAATGCAACATATAAGACTCTCATCTCTTCTGATAAATTTTCTATATTTATTTTACTTTTTAGTGCTTCTTTAGCTATACTTGGAAAAGAAATTCGTCTCTCATAGTCCACAAACTGAGGTCCATATCCTAAGTTATGATGATATAAAATACTCTTTTTAAAATCTTGAGTATTGAAATTTTTTCCCATAGCAGAACATATAACTATTGGAAATTCTAGACCTTTACTCTTATGGATACTCATTATTCTAACAACATTTGCATTTTCTCCAAGTGTTTTTGCACCCCCCATATCAGAGCTAGATTTTTTTAATTTTTCTATAAAGTTTACAAAGTTGAATATTCCCTTAAAGCTAGTCTCTTCAAATTGTTTTGCTCTCTCAAAAAGTACTTTCAAGTTAGCTTGTCTTTGACTTCCACCTGGTAATGCTCCAACATAAGCATAATATCCAGTTTTTGTATATAAATACCATATAAATTCATCTGTACTCATGTACATTGATTTCTCTTTAAATTCCTTTAGTTTAATCAGAAAGTCTTTACTTTTATTTATACATTCTTCACTTGGTACAAAATCCGACTTACTTTCATTCTGTGAATCTGTAAATTCATCATACTCTGATGTACTCTCTAAAACTTCATAAAAAGTTTTATCTTTATTTTGAATTCTAATGTCAATTAAATCCTCTGGTGTAAATCCAAATATAGGTGACTTTAACACAGCTATAAGAGGTATATCTTGCATTGGATTATCTATTATCTGAAGTAATGATAGTATTGTTTTTATTTCAATTGTATCAAAATATCCCACTCCAACATCAGCATAAGTAGGTATATCCATATTCATCAACTCATCTGCAAACACAGGTGCCCATGCAGATGTAGCTCTTAAAAGAATCACTATATCCTTAAATTCCACAGGTCTATAGGCATCAATTCCTTTATCATAAACTTTTTGAATCTTTCCATCTTCATTGGCTTTCATTAAATCCTTAATAATCTTTCCAACCATTCTAGCTTCAAGTTGTATGTTGTCTAGTTCTTCATCTTCTTCTACTTCATTTTCTTCATTATTAGCATTATTATCTTTATTGTTTATAATATCATTACTAGGTTTAGTATTTTTTTGTATAAGGTGTATTTCTGTTGCTCCACCAACAATAGAGTTCTCCTCTAAATCTGATTTAAAATCTGCACCCAAATTAAGTCTTTCTTTTTCTGTATATTCAATCTCCCCTATATTCTCATTCATTATATTTTCAAATATATAATTTACAGAGTCTACAACTTCTTCCCTACTTCTAAAGTTTTTATAAAGCATTATCTTTCTGTGAGAACTTCCTTTTTCATCTTTATAGTTATTGTACTTTTGTAAAAACAACTCTGGTTTTGCTTGTCTAAATCTATATATACTTTGCTTTACATCGCCAACCATAAATCTATTTGGAGTCTCTATGTTTGCCACAGTTTTAAGAAGTACTTCTTGTACAAGATTGCTATCTTGATATTCATCTATAAATATTTCATAGAAATTATCTCTATACCCCATAGCTATATCAGAAGGTATGATATTTCCGTTCTCATCTATAT
Organism: Clostridioides sp. ZZV15-6597; assembly: GCF_020657815.1. Classification (NCBI taxonomy): domain Bacteria; kingdom Bacillati; phylum Bacillota; class Clostridia; order Peptostreptococcales; family Peptostreptococcaceae; genus Clostridioides; species Clostridioides sp. ZZV15-6597. The sequence goes on from NZ_JAGWCT010000007.1 coordinate 61,268, forward strand.
TCGTAAGTATATTTAAGGCAAAATGCTCTATATCATTAAAATCTATTATTCCTTTTTCATTTTTCTTATTGCTGTATTCTTCTTCAAATCTCAGAACAATATTAGAGATTGGTTTAACTATATTATAAAGATATTTAATTTCATCTTTAATAGATTCATTATCTTTATTAAACGTAGAATTTATTATACTTTCTAAAGATTTTTTAATTTTGTCTCTTATTGCTTTTGCTTTTTCTTTTGACTCTTTTATATATGAAGGAGCATCTTTTGGTATCCTTTTTATACCTTTGACATAGTTTTCAAAAGACATACTTGACATCTTCTTATATGCCTCATTCCATGATTTATTACATGCTTCTGAAATATCGACCATTCTCTTATATTCAATCGACAGCTTCTCTGTAAAAGTTTCTAGTTCATCTATTGACTTAACTTCTTTTAAGGCCTTTTCCATATTTGAGCAAATTCCATCAATTTCTATTTTTACAGTATCTAATATAGCTCTAGCCCAAATAGATTCTGAAAAATCAAAATCCTCATCAATGTTAAATCTCTCTGCTGAATCAATAAGCCATTTTTTAGGCTCAGGAGAAGCCATTGCAAATGAATATATTCCTAGAATAATATCCTGAACTTCTTTGTCCCCTCCTCTTTCTGCATAACTTTCAACTAAATTTAAGAAACCCTCATCTCTTTCTTCATATAATTTTTCAAATACTTCTTCGATTGCCTCTTGTTTCAAAATAGCACATTCAGTTTGGTCTCCTATTCTAAAATTAGGGTCTAAGTTTATTCTATGAAAGTTCGATTTTATAACATCTAAACAAAATGAGTGTATTGTTGTAATACTTGATTTATTTAATAAAACAAGTTGATTTTGTAAATGCTTATTTTCTGGATTTTCATCTAATGCTTTTCCTATAGCATCACCTATTCTCTCTCTCATTTCTGATGCAGCTGCATTAGTAAATGTAACTACTAATAATTTATCTATATCAATTGGATTTTCTCTACTTGTTATCATTTGAATTATACGTTCAACCAGTACTGCTGTTTTTCCCGACCCCGCAGCAGCTGCAACAAGTAAATTACAGTCTCTACTTTCTATAACTTCTGTTTGCTCTTTTGTCCATTTAGGAGAACTCATCAATCAACATCTCCTTCCATCATTTTTATTATCTCTTCATTGCTCTTATTATTTAAAATTTTATATTTATTATCTTTCATAGTTGAATCAAATTGACATATAGCTGAATAATCACAAAAATCACATGATGTTCCCTCTTTATGTTTATATGGAGATATCTTTATTTCACCACTTAACATTTCTTCACATAAATCCTTTATCGCATGTTTTACATATTTTCTAAGTAACCTAAAATCTTCATAACTTACTGTAGATGTACTTTTACCTACATTTCCATCCTTTGTAAGACCTACTGGTATTACTAAGGAATTTTTTCTTTCTCCATCTATTAATGATTTATCCATCTCTTTTATTATATGAGAATCCTTTACCACAAGCCCCTTCATTCTAAGTTCTTTTAGTATAGCTTCTTGAATTTCAGTATCATCTTTATCTTCATTAAACTTTGCTATTGGATTATTTATTCTACAATATAATATTGCTGCTGGATTTAAATTTATATCTTCTTCTTTTACACTTTCAAGTATTGCATCAAGATACACAAGTAATTGTAATTGTAGACCATAGTATATCTCTGTTAAATTTATAGTTTTATTACCTGATTTATAATCTACTATTCTTATATATTTGTTTTCACCTTCTTCAAATTCATCTACTCTATCTATTTGACCAATTAAATTTACTTCTTCTCCATTATTCAAAACTATTTTTATAGGAGGGTATTTACCATCTTTACCAAATTTAACTTCATAATCTACAGGTTCAAATGAACCTTGTTTTATCTGTTGGCTAATTATATTTATAGCTGTTGTAAGCATATTCTTTAATCTATATGCAAGATATTTATATCTTTCAGAACTATTTAATATATACCCTGGTATCTTTGAGATTATTTCATCAACTATAATACCTACCTTTAGTTCTATATATTCCTCATCAATATCTTTCCACAATAAATTATCTTGTGATAGCTCTTTTGAAAATCTATCTAAAATATTATGAACAAAGGTTCCTAAATCTGGTGGTGTAAATGAATATTCTTTACGCTTCCTAGCTTTAAGACCGTATTGTATAAAATAAGCAAATGGACACTCTGCATATTTTTCAAGCCTAGACACACTAAGAGAATTACTTTTATATAATGACCTTATTTTTTTCTCTTCAATTCTATGAACTTGATTAGTATAACTAAGACCTTTTATAACTTTTTTTGTTATAGAACTATACAGTTCATCCTTTAGATAGTATCTATATATATCTAACCAGATACTATTAATTTCTTCTTTGCTGTACTCATCATTATCGTAGTTTTTTATTACACTTATAAGCTCATTAAATGTAGGTGATTTTACAGTTATTTTTTTAAGTATATCTTCATTAGTTCTTTTATCTTCTTCTATTAAATAACTTTTATTTTCTATATTTGGGAATATCTTCTTTAATCTTGATATAATTATTGAAGGTCTAAGTGTCTTACCTTCATGGTCAGATATAGGATATGTTATAATTAAATTTTCAGATGTTGAAGTAAGAGCTTTATATACTAAAAATTGTTCTTCAAAACTTTTAGTTTTACTATCTATATCAACTTCAATACCTTTATTTCCAAGACTTTCCCTATCATTATCACTTAATATTCCACTATCTTTTGTAATTAAAGGAAATACACCATCAGTAGTTCCTATTAAGTATAAGTATTTTGTATTTGGATTTTTCATTCTATCCACACTACTTACAAGTACTTGGTCTATACTAGGAGGAACTAGCCCTAACTCATACTCATCAAATCCAAGAGTTATTAATTTTATAAATTTTTCTAAGGATATTATTTCTTCACCCATAAGTTCCACCATTTGGTCTAAAACATCCACTACTATATCCCAAACTTGTGAATACTGATTAGCAACGTCAAGTTCTCCTTTATCCTTAAAATTTACTATTAAACTCTCTATCGTTTCTGGCATACTTATATCTAGTAAAAACTCATATATATACTTACAAATTTCTTTTACTCTATTTTTTCCTTTTAGTTTTTCTTGTAAATTTATTATTGGCTCTAATACTCTATTTTTTATCTCATTTATTTTATCTTTTAATTCTAACTCGAACTCACTTTCTTCATTAGAAAGACTTTGTGTTATTCTATAATCCCATTTTTCATCAAACCATTTCTTACCTTTAATTCCATTGGCTAGTACATAATTTTCCAGCAAATTTATATCATCATTATCAATGCCTATAAGACCACTCTTTAAATACCTAAACATAGTTTCATATCCATATCGTCTGTTTTTCATTTCTAAAGCTGAAATAATTAATATGACTATTGGATTACTTTTTGCCTCTCTCTTTTTATCTATAAAGTTAGGTATATTATACTCATTAAATATAGAATGTACCAAAAAATCATATCTATTTAAGTCTCTTGTAGCAAGAGTTATATCTCTATACCTAACATTCTTGTCTCTAACCAAATGTACAATTTCTTTAGCTATTTCTTCTACCTCTGAATATAGATTATTAAATTCTTTTATTTTTATATTTTTAGTTGGATTTATATATGTTTTATATGGATAAGCATTATAAAATTTTTCTAAATGTTGTAACTCTTGAATTTCTTCAAACCTTTTTATAACGCCTGTATTCAAATTTACTTGTGGTAATATTTTTATTCCTTCTTCATTACATAATTGAGTTAATTTTGAATAAGTAAACTTAGTTCTAGAAAATACATCTGTTTTACTATATCCAATATAATTAACATTATCTACAGTCAAAGATATGCTAACATCTTTAGCTTTATTTAATATACTTTTTATAACATTGTATTGATTTGGTGTAAAACCTGTAAACTCATCTATATAAACATAAGCTCCTTCTAAATAGTTACTCAATTCTATTTTGCCTGATAATGAAGTCAACATATCTTGAGCATCTATATAATTTTCATGTAATTTTCCTTCAAAAGAATTATATATCTTACTTATGTCTTTTAATTTTAAACTTAATGTCTCATTTTCTAATTCTCCAGATATGTTTTCTAACATTTCAGGGCTTATATTGTACTGTTTCATTTCTGATATCATATCTGTAATTGAACTTACAAAACCAGATTGTGACTTTGATTTTGAAAATACATTTAACTCTTCACTTACATCTTCTATCGCTCGATACACCATCATTGCTTTTCCACTAGAATTTATATTTACATCTGTTAATCCTCCTGTTTGAGAAAAAACTATGTTGCTCAGTGTTTTAAAACTAAGTACTCTAACTCTTAAATACTTGTCCTTTTCTCCTCCTAAAAATAGCTTGCTTACTCTATTTTCAGCTTCAAATGTATACTGTTCTGGAACTAAAAGTATAACAGATGTCATTTCATTTTTTTGAGATTCTTTTTTAATTTCATCTAATATATATGTAGATTTTCCACTTCCACATCTACCTAATATAAACCTAAGTCCCATAAATTTCCGCCTCCAAAATACTATAATCTATTTCTTTGCCATTGCATAATTTATTAAATTCACAATACTTACAATGACTTTTATTTCTATAGCACATACGTTCTTCTTTATTATATACCTTTTCTATATCATTGTATAGATTGTGTTCGTATGTATGTTCTTCATAATTAGTACTTTTTATCATGTTTATATAGCTTTGAATTTTATTTCTATTTGTCTCATGTTTTTCTTCATTATATGAGATATTAATTGGCAAATCATCAAATTCAGGTTGGTAATATTTCATACTTATATCTTTAACATTTACTTCTATTTTTAAAACTTTCGGAATAACTTCTTTTGCCAAAAACATATAAACTATTGTTTGAATCCTACTTTCTACATTTTTATGGTTAATCTTTTTAGATTCAGTTTTCCAGTCCCATACCTCTATATTTCCTTTTCCAATTACAATTAAATCATACTTTGCTTGTAATATGTCCCCATTTAAATTCATCCTTACTTCATATTCTGGTAAATATATTTTTTCTTTTTCGATGGGAACAATTTTTTTTATATTCTCAATCCATTTTAAAAATCTTTTACTATTTTTGTCATCTTCATTAAAATAGATTCCAAGTGGTATATTACTAAAGTATCTTTCACAAATTAAATGAAAGTCTCTTCCAGTTTTTAAACTATCATAATACTCTCTACTACCTATATCATCATTTTTCCAATTTATTTTATCAATATACTTATACTTAAATTTTAGTGGGCATGACTTATATGTGTTAATTGAATTTTGACTATAAGAAAAATATTTTAATTTATCATTCAATCATATCACTTCTTTCTTAACTTTATTTTTTAATAACTATTTATTATATATTAATTTGACCTTTTCTCAATAATATGTCGATTCAGCCTTCTTAAATAGACACATGGTTTCTGTTCTTTTCTTTTATTTCCTATATCATTTTCATCTCTATAAGCACTCCCTGAAAGTACTAACATCTCCTTTGCCCTAGTGATTCCTACATATAAAAGTCTAATCTTCTCATTTATAGAATCAATTTTAGTTTGATAAGCGTAATCAGTTGAAATACTCCCTTTTAGTATAGCTTCAATTTCTGACTTAATAATAGCCATTGGGTTTTTGTATTTTTCTTTTAAGTACCATTTATCACTCTGAAATTTCTGAGTAATATTGTCAGGAAAATTATATTCAACAAGACCTAATAAAAACACACAATCCCATTCCATGCCCTTTGATTTATGATAATTACATAGTGTTATGCTGCCAGGTTCTGGCTCATATCCATTTATCTCATAAACTACATCTATTATGTGATTAAACACCTTATTTTTAACATCAAATAGAACATTGTAAACATCCTCTAAGTCCATATATATATTTTCCGAAACTAAATACTTTATATAAAAAGATATATAATCTAATACTGCTTTATCCTCTTTTTCTAAGTTAAGCTTTTTACCAATAAATAGTATCAGCAGGTCTAACCTTATTATTGGGTATTCTAATATCTGTTTTATAATATCTATACCATCTTTAAAACTTGTATATATATTGCTTTCCTCATTAATTTCTAGTGGTTCAAATTTATCTTTATTAAATTTAAAATCATATATAATTTCTTCTGTTGTATAGTTTTTTAATCCATCTAAAAAATTCTTTTCTTCTATTTCATTATCTGTATTTATAAAAACCTTATCAAGTACGGTTATTAACTTTTCTATATCATCGCAGTTTAGCATAAAATCTATAATAGAAGCTATGTTATTTATAACCATCCTTTTACTTAAAGAATTTGGACCCAATTCTTCAAATGGTAGATTATACTCTCTAAGTTCCTTAGCAACTTGTGTAACTTGTTCATTAAATGGAACTAGTATCCCTATACTCTTATCTGGATATTTCTTTTTTATACCTTTAACATATTTAGCAGTTTGTTCTATTTCATTTTTCCAACTATCATACCATTTTACATTTATATTATAATGCTCTGGATTAGGGTTTTCTTTATATCCCACTCCAGTTGGAACAGTTTTTATTTGCATATCCTCAAGAGCATATCTACATTCTTCTTGTTTAAATTCTTTTGTGACATATTCTACAAGTGTATTTGCTAAATCTAGTATATCTTTTGAACTTCTATTTGACATATCCATCCTATAACAACACTTTGCATTTTTTATAAATGCTTTAAAAAACTTAGGGTCTGATGATGAAAATGTACCTGTTATACTCTGATTTATATCTCCCACTCTAACTAAATTATTGTTTTCACTCGATATAATTTTTATTATATTCCCTTGTATTTCATTTGAATCTTGACATTCATCTTCAAAAATATATTTATATCTAGTTTGGAATTTTTTTCTAAGTCCTTCATCTAAGCTTAAAGTTTTTTCTGCTAAAATTAATATATCATCATAATCTAGCAAGCCATTTTGCTTTAATTTTCTATCATATAATTTGTATATTGGCAAAATCACTTTAAGCATGCCTTTGTGTCCTCTTGATAGTATCTCTTCAAGCTTATCTGGAGAAATTCCCTTGTATTTAAGTTCACTTATAGCATTTCCTGCAAATTCAAAAAAACCTCTCTCCCAAGCTTCGAGAGTTATCTCTTTCCATCTCTCATCTTTTTGCTCTTTTAGAAACCATCTAAATGCTCTTTCTCCTCCATCAAATCTAAATTTATTTATACATTCATTTAATATAATACTTTTTTGTAAATCATCAGCTATATTAAAATCCTCACTCAACATTACTATTTCGGGTTTTTCTTTTATTATTTTTACAGCTAGACTATGTATAGTCATTACTTCATATGAGTTAATATCGTTTATTTCGTTTTCTTCAAGTATTTTTTTTATTCTACCTTTAAAATTATTTACAGCACTATTCATATATGTAAGAACTAATACTTTCCCACCTTTATGTTTCTGTTCAAGTAGTAGTTTAGCTACTAAATTTGTTATTATAAATGTCTTTCCAGCCCCAGGAACTGCTGGAACTGCCATAGTTCCATCCTCATAATTTATTATTGGTATTTGGTCTTCTCTATAATTTATATTAATCATAAATTTTATCCCCTTTATGTGAGAGTTTCAAAAGTATACCATATAGCATACTTTCTTGAATATAACCATTAATTGTGTATTCACTCTTATATGCATAAACTTTATTTGCACTTAACAATAAATTATATATTGTATTATATAGATAGTATTTCTTGTAGTACTCTTCGATTTCATTTGTATAAATTTTTTTCTCTTCAAAAGATTTTCTAAGTACAATTAAATTACTTATATCTTTTTCTATTTTCATATTCCAAGAATTACTTCCTATATCTACCCATATTTGAATACTTCTATCTATATTTGATGATATATATGAATAAGGAGTCGCTATTACTATTTTATCTTTGCTTTTTAACTCTTCTATATCAATAACAGAATAATAATCATTTATTGTCGTCTTTAAAGCTTCTATAAAAATCTTTTCCTCTTTCAATCCAAGTAGGTCTGCACTTTCACTAAATGATTCACTTTCAGCTATTATTTGTTTACATAGGCCAACATTCTTTTTACCATCTTTTAAATTTAACATTTTATCTATATAAAACTGAATTAAAAATTCATGTATTTTTATGTCACTTTTCTTCTTTTCTTCAATATACTGTAAAATATCACGATATTGATTATATCCTTCTATTTTATCAACTTCTAAATGCCTTGTCTCTTTAAAAATCTTAAATGCTTTTATTCTGTTTATGTCTAAAATGGTCTCTAAAAAACTTATATATTCTTCATCTTTTATAAAGTCTAAATATCCATAAAATATGCAAGTAGCAACCACTAGAGCATTTCCATATGGATAATCTATAGCTTTTTTATCTTTTTTAGTGTTAAAAACATCTATATTTCTTTCTCTCAAAGAATCCTTAATTTGATACTCCAATATTGTATTGTTTATAGGTGATATAATTGCTATATCTTTTGGAGATATCCCACTTTCTATAAGAGTTATAACCTTTTCACTCACTAAATCTAACATTTCATTATACAGTTGACTTGATTGATTTAATTCTATACTTGAAGGTAATAAATATAAATCTTCTATTTTTATATTACTTTTTTTAAAGTTAACTTCTTCTTTAAATTTAATTTTAGATATTATCTTTTCATTTATATAATCCATGTCAATATTGTTAAACACAGAATAATCTTTACTAAAATCAAAGAATATATAGCTTTCTAATACATTACTTGATACCTTTTCAATAAAATCTACTTCTGCATTACTTGAATTTTCAAGACTATCAACTATTATATATCTCAATTCTTTAAGTAAAATTTTTAAATAAAATTCATCATTAAGAAGGTAATTATTATATAGATACACACTCAATGCATTATCTAACATTGAATTTGAAAGTAATGTATTTATGTAATATGATATAATTTCATCCATCTGAGTATATGAAAATCTATAGATACTATTTCTATTTTTCTTTGATGAATATATTTTTTCTCCAATAAAATCAAAGTCAATTAAATTAAATGCTGACTTATTTATATTTGTAATTATACTTTTTGCGATTGATTTATTTGTTCCTGTGATATCTTCAAAATATCCTTCTTTCACTCTTTTTTCCTTAACTTTTTTAATTATTAAATATTCACTTAAACTATTTGATATAAATGTTGGAGATATAGATTTTTTATTTATTCCTTCACATTTTTCTATTATAAGTGCCCAGTATTTTAATAATTCTTTTTTTACAAATCCTATATATGTTGTTATTTTTAATTCTTCACTATAATCTAATTCTAATGACCTCTCATATCTTATTCTAGTATTGTTATTTGGTACTAATAAAATAATACTTCTTGAGTTATTTTCAGTTCTATCTAACAATTCCTTATATTTACCTAAGGATTCATTTTCATCTTTTTTTAGACTGCTTTTTTTAAATAAATACTCCACATAATCACCTTCCTTAATTAAATTAAGTGTATATTATCTAATTATATCATATTGTGCATTTCTCAAAATACAATCAAATTATTGCATTTAACTACAAAAAAGACCATATATACACTGTTATGCATTCGTATATGCAACAATGTATATATAGTCTTTATATATTTACACACCCATATTTCAAATTATAGCTTTAATATAAACTCACAATCATAAATTTATATTAAATTTTAAGCACTCTATTTGTAATTACTTTAATGATTCTTCTATTCCTTTAGCTATTTGTGTGCCCATTTCTTTTACTTTTGCAGGTGAATTTACTAACTTCATATCACTTGCATTATCCAAAAATGCACATTCTACAAGTACTGCTGGCATATTATTAGTTCTTAAAACGTATAAATAATCTTTTGTAGGGTCATCTTTAAGTACTTTTGTTTTTATCCCTCTATTTTTAAGATTAAACTTCTCTAAAATTCTATTTAATATGTTTGTAGCTACAGTTTTAGTGGTTCCACCATTTTTATCTTTAAGCTTATAAAATACTTCTACTCCACGACCTTGTTTATTAGTAGAACCATTATAATGTATACTTGTAAATAAATCTGGTTTCAATGAATTAGATAGAGCAGTTCTACCTCCAAGTGATAAAGTCTTATCTGTATCTCTAGTCATAATTACATTTATACCTTTTGAACGTAAATATTCAGTTGTTGCAAGTGAAGTATTTAAAGCATAATCTTTTTCAAGGGCTCCTCCAAATGCTCCACTTACTCCAGGTGCTGAACCACCATGTCCTGGGTCAATCATAACTGTCTTTGCTCCACTATTAGTTTCTGGGTCTGTTGGTGTTGTATTATGCTTAGATAATGATGAAGCTATAGAATTCATCACCTTAGAAGTCAATCCGCCTCCTATCTTATACACTTTATTAGCAGACTTAGCTTCTAAATTATCCTTATGATATGCAGATACATATGTCTTTGGTGTTATAAGTATTGGAGATTTTAAACTAGCAGCTAATGGCCCTGCTGCTAAAGCATCAACAAGTACATCTGATTTAGCTACTAAAACAGCTTCTAATTCATCTTCTGTATAGAATTTTTTTATTACATTTGCATTTGTTTCATGTCTATCTGCTCCAGATACTCTATTATTAGCAACATTATCCTTAGTTATATCATTTACCTTATTGATAACATTTGTTGATATCATTTGAGAACCACCTATAAAGTAGGCACTTTGTAAGTCCTCACTCTCCAGCCATTTATATGTAATATTTGTAATGCTATCTTTATCAGTCACTATAATCGGTTGCTTATCCTGACCTGCTTTTGCTGCTATAGTAAGTGCATCTAGTTCTCCTCCATCCTTACCATTTGTTATATACACTTTATCTACATCGTGATTTTTATCTATTTCTTTTGCTATCAATAGAGATGTCTCATATCTATTTGAGCCATTTATACGTGTTTGATTAGAATCTACAGCTGATTTTATCTGATTAGCACTAGTTTTAGAAATAGAATTCTCATCTCCAATTATAATTATATCTTTAGGATTTAGACGTTTTAATTCTGATTTTACACTATCAGGCATATTATTTTTTTCAACCAAAAGTATTGGTGCATTATATGTAGTTGCTAGTGGAGTTGATATAATACCGTCGATACTTACATCTCCATTTATTATAACTACCTTATCTGAACCATTTTTCCAGCCATCTTTACTTATTTTAACTGCTGTTTCATATCTATCACTTCCTGTAAGTTCTGTAATAGGTGCAGAAGTCTTTCTCAAATATTTATTTACATCTTTTCTTGAAGTTATATCTTCAATTATACATTCCTGTGTTACATTGTAGTCTTTTAAATTTAATCCCATATTTTCTAAATCTTGTTTGTTTAAGGTTTTAGGATTATTTGCACTGTTTATTCTTATTCCTTGTAACTCCCACACATTTTGATATTCTGGATCTTGATTATAATTGATAGTTCCTTCATATGACCCAGTTGATTGATTGTAATTTAGAGTTGTATCTAGTGGCATGTCATAGCATTTATATTTTAATGTAATGCTATCAGCATCTGGCTTTTCTTTAAATTTCACACTTACTTTTGATGTACTTCCTAAAACTATACTTTTTTTCTCCAAATTTATATTTAAATTATCATTATTTTCCATAGCATTAGACTCAGTAGCAAATGCCATTGTAGGTGCAACAATTGCCATTGAAAGAATTCCTGTTGTTAATAATCTCGTATTTTTTTTCATATTAATCTCCTTACTTAACATAGATTTCTACCTTGCTTTTTTAGTCTTTTTAATTTTTTAAAACACATCAAAGTGTGTATGCCCCAAATTTGCAAAAATTTATTAAAAATTAAATTACAAAAAATAAACAATTACAAAAAATAAACAATTACAAAAAATAAACACAATTAAATATATTTAATCATTTCTACTATATCATTTATTACCAAAAAAATCTATAAAAGACAAATAAAAACATATAATGATTATATTTTGTAGAATTTTATACCAATTTTTTGTAAGTCAATAAATATTGTTCAAGTCCTCGACCTATTAATATCGAGAAGTTAAATACATTGCTATACTCGTACCTTAATCCTATCAAGCAGAACTTAACTACAAAACAGACTATGTATATGCTATTTGCACTTATATATGCAAAAATCTATACATAGTCTTTATTAATAATAGAATTATATTTTTATTTTATGAATTTAAACTAAATCTAAAGTCATAAATTAATTTATGCTGAGTTTTTAAGTATTTTCATTATATACTATTTTAATGACTCTTCTATACCTTTACCTATTTGTGTACCCATGTCTTTTACTTTTGATGATGTATTTAATAAACTCATGTCCTTTTCATTATCTAAAAATGCACATTCTACAAGTACAGCTGGCATATCATTAGTTCTTAAAACATATAAATAATCTTTTGTAGGGTCAGTTGATAGTGTTCTTGTTTTTATTCCTCTATTTTTAAGATTGAATTTCTCTAAAATTCTATTTAATATGTTTGTGGCTACAGTTTTAGTAGTTCCACCATTTTTATCTGCAAGTTTATAAAATACTTCTACTCCATTTCCAGTTGTATCAGATGCATTATAGTGTATACTTGTAAATAAATCTGGTCTTAAAGAATTGGATAAGGCAGTTCTATTTCCAAGAGATAAAGTCTTATCTGTATCTCTTGTCATAATTACATTTATTCCTTTTGAACGTAAATACTCAGTTGTTGCAAGTGAAGTATTTAAAGTATAATCTTTTTCTTTAATTCCACCTAATGGTTTACCTGTAGTTCCAGTATCTGAACCACCATGACCTGGGTCAATCATAACTGTCTTTGCTCCATTATTAGTTCCTGGGTCTGTTGGTGTTGTATTGTGCTTAGACAATGACGCTGCTATAGAATTCATTACCTTAGAAGTCAATCCGCCTCCTATCTTATACACCTTATTAGCAGATTTTGCTTCTAAATTATCCTTGTGATATGCAGATACATATGTCTTTGGTGTTATAAGTATTGGAGATTTTAAACTAGCAGCCAATGGCCCTGCTGCTAAAGCATCAACAAGTACATCTGACTTAGCTACTAAAACAGCTTCTAATTCATCCTCTGTATAGAATGTTTTTATTACATTTGCATTTGTTTCGTGTCTGTCTGCTCCATATACTCTATTTTTAGTAACACTATCTTTAGTTATATCATTTATTTTATTGATAACATTTGTTGATAACATTTGAGGACCACCTATAAAGTAGGCACTTTGTAAATCCTCACTTTGTAGCCACTTGTATGTATCATTTGTAAGACTGTCTTTATCACTTAATATAATTGGCTGCTTATCTTGACCTGCTTTTGCTGCTATAGTAAGTGCATCTACTTCTCCACCATTTGCATTTGTTATATATACTTTATCTACATCATGATTTTTATCTATTTCTTTTGCTATCAATAAAGATGTCTCATATCTATTAGAACCATTCAAACGTGTTTGACTAGCACTTACAGTTGATTTTATTTGATTAGCAGTAGTTTTAGAAATAGAATTCTCATCTCCTATTATTATTACATCTTTAGGATTTAGACGCTTTAATTCTGCTTTTACACTGGCTGGTACATTGTTTTTTTCAACTAAAAGTATTGGTGCATTATATGTAGTAGCTAGTGGAGTTGATATAATACCATCAATACTTACATCTCCACTTATTATAATTACTTTATCTGAACCATTTTTCCAGCCTTCTTTACTTATCTTTACTGCTGTTTCATATCTATCACTTCCTGTAAGTTCTGTAATAGGTGCAGAAGTTTTTCTCATATATTTGCTTACATCTTTTCTTGAAGTTATGTCTTCAATTATACACTCCTGTGTTACATTGTAGTCTTTTAAATTTAATCCCATAGCTTCTAATTCTTGTCTGTCTAAAGTCTTAGGATTAGTTGCACTATTTATTGTTATACCCTGTAATTCCCACACATTTAAATATTCTGGGTCTTTATTATAGTTGATTGTTCCTTCATATAATCCAGTTGATTGATTGTAGTTCAGAGTTGTATCTAGTGGCATGTCATAGCATTTATATTTTAATGTAATGCTATCAGCATCTGGCTTTTCTTTAAATTTTACACTTACTTTTGATGTACTTCCTAAAACTATACTTTTTTTCTCCAAATTTATATTTAAATTATCATTATTTTCCATAGCATTAGATTCAGTAGCAAATGCCATTGTAGGTGCAACAATTGCCATTGAAAGAATTCCTGTTGTTATTAATCTTGCATTTTTTTTCATATTAATCTCCTTATTTAACACAAATTTCTATTTTATTTATTTTTTGTCCTACTTACTGTTAGAATTGCTTTTAAAACGTATGTCAAAGTGTATCTCCCAAAAATTTTAAAGAAATTTATAAAAATAAACTTACAAAAAAACAAAAAAAATTAAATATTTAAATATTTAATTATATTCACTATATCATTTATTGCCAAAAAAATCTATAAAAGACAAATAAAAACATATAATAATTACATTTTTATAAAATTTTATACAAAAAAAGATTACGTGGCTACGTCCTACTCTCCCAGGCAGTTTCCCACCAAGTACCATCAGCGCTAGAGAGCTTAACTTCTGTGTTCGGAATGGGAACAGGTGTATCCTCTCTGCTATTGTAACCACATAATCTTTTGGAGCGGGTGAAGGGGATCGAACCCTCACAGCTGGCTTGGAAGGCCAGAACTCTACCATTGAGCTACACCCGCATTAGATTTTTATAACTAGTAAAACCAGTTTCTTTAAAGTTAACACTCTAAAAACTACATATATATTTTAATCAATGAACATCAAATAAATATTGGTCAAGTCCTCGACCTATTAGTATCGATAAGCTAAATACATTGCTGCACTTACAC